>NZ_QKTB01000010.1:0-114736 GCF_003234405.1 Curtobacterium sp. MCLR17_045 | reverse complement strand
ACCCTGCCGCCCACGCCCCCGGACGCAGGCGGTTAGACTCGACCACCGTGATCGAACGCACCCGCATCGCCGACCTGGCCGCCTGCGGCGGTCGCGGTGGTGGTGGCTGCGCTCTGCACGGCGGCGTTCACGCTGCTCGTGGCGGTCGTCGGTGGGCTGTGGGCGGTCATCCGGTGGCGGCGGGACGTCGCGCGGGAACAGCGCGACCGGGCTTGGTCACGATTCGTCTGGGTGGTCGACCACGTCACAGACGCGGACGTGGGTCGTGTCGAGATCGGGAGACTCGTCGCAGGAGCGATGTACAACATGCAGGTTCTTCGCGAGGCCGACGAGGTCATCGGCAAGCTCGTGCTGGAACTGGTGACGGAAGAGGAGCAGACGTGACGCAACGGGACCCGGTGAAGGCCTTGTTCGTGCGGCGGGACGAGGAGTGGAAGGCGAATGTGCGCAAACGGCACTGGTTCCGGCCATGGCGAGCACGTCGGGTGATCGCCGAACACGATCGGCTGCGGGAGATGATGGAGGAGATGGCCGAGGCGAAGCGGGAACGGAGTCGCCTCATCGCGGCTGGCGTGCTCGAGGGCTCAGGGGAGCGACGCGCGGAGTGATCCGAGCGTGCCGATGAACTCCTCGGCCATGCCGGCCCGCTCGACGAGCTTGGCGTGGCGGGCGCGGGCGTCCTCGAGGTACGCGTCGAGGCGGGCCGCCAGCGCTGGTTCGTCCTCGGGGTCCTTCGTCGCGAGGGCGTCGACCACGCGGAGCAGCTCGGCCATCTCGTCGAGCGTGAACCCGAGCGGCTTCATCCGGCGGATCACGAGCAACCGTTCGAGGTCCTGCGCCGTGTAGACCCGGAAGCCGCCGGTGGTGCGGCCGCTCGGCACGAGCAGCCCGACCTCGTCGTAGTGCCGGATCGTGCGCAGGGACATGCCGGCGCGGTCGGCGAGCTCGCCGATGTGCATCGTGTCGGGGGCGTCGCTGGTGCTCACGGCGTACGACTCTACCCTCACGTGAGGGTAGAGTTCCGATCGATGTCCGTGATCACACACGCGCCGACGGCCCCGAGCGTCCTCGCCGCCCTCCGCTCGCCCCGCATGCTCACCCGAGAGGTCCTGGCCGGCATCGTCACCGCGCTGGCCCTCATCCCCGAGGCGATCTCGTTCTCCGTCGTCGCCGGGGTCGATCCCGCGGTCGGCCTGTTCTCGAGCGTCGTCATCGCGATCGTGATCTCGATCGTCGGTGGTCGCCCCGCGATGATCTCCGCCGCAGCCGGCTCGGTGGCGCTCGTCATCGCCCCGCTCGTCCGGGAGCACGGGATCGAGTACCTGGTGCCCGCGATCGTCCTGGGCGGCGTGTTCCAGCTCGTGCTCGGGTTCCTCGGGGTGGCACGGCTGATGCGCTTCATCCCGCGCAGCGTCAACGTCGCGTTCGTGAACGCCCTGGCCATCCTCATCTTCACCGCCCAGCTGCCGAACCTGCTCGGCGACGACGTGCCGTTCATCGTCTGGCCGCTGACGGCGCTCGGCATCGCGATCATCGTCGGCTTCCCGTTCCTGACGAAGGCGATCCCCGCACCGCTCATCGCGGTCGTCGTCGTCACCGGCATCACGATGGTGTTCAGCGTCGCCGTGCCGACGGTGGGCGACGAGGGCGAACTGCCGACGGCGCTCCCGGGCTTCGGCGGGATCACGACGCCGTTCACCTTCGAGACGCTGCAGATCATCGCTCCGTACGCGTTCGGTGTCGCGATCGTCGGGCTGATCGAGACCCTGCTCACCGCGCAGCTCGTCGACTCCATCACGGAGACGGGCTCGAGCAAGTGGCGCGAGTCGTGGGGCCAGGGCGTCGCGAACATCGCGTCCGCCTTCTTCGGTGGGACCGGCGGCTGCGCGATGATCGGCCAGACGGTGATCAACGTGAAGACCGCGGGTGCCCGGACCCGCGTCTCGACCTTCGCGGCCGGTGTCTCGGTGCTGGTCCTGACGATCGTGCTCCACGACCTCGTGGCCCAGATCCCGATGGCGGCACTGACGGCGGTCATGCTCATGGTCTGCGTCGCGACGTTCGACTGGCACAGCATCCGACCGCGCACCCTCCGACGGATGCCGCTCGGCGAGACCGCGGTCATGCTCGTCACCGTCGTGGTGGTCGTCGTGACCGAGAACCTCGCGACCGGGGTGCTCGTCGGTGTGGTCGTGGCGGCCCTGGTCTTCGCCCGACGGGTGGCGCACGTGGTGACCGTGGTGCGCGAGCCGGTCGACGACCGCACCGTGCGGTACCGGGTCCGCGGGGCGTTGTTCTTCGCCTCGTCGAACGACCTCGTCACACGGTTCTCGTACGCCGAGGACCCGGAACACGTGATCATCGACCTGGCCGACGCCCACGTGTTCGACGCGTCCACGGTCGCGGCGCTCGACGGGGTCGAACAGCGGTTCGCGAAGCACGGGTCGACCGTCGAGGTGGTGAACCTCGACACGGGGTCGATCGCGCTGCACGGGCGGCTCTCCGGTGAGCTCGGCGGCTGAGTGCTTCCGCATCCGGTGAATCACCTGAGGGGGCGGTGGGAACCGCGGGCGACCTACACTGGAACCCATGCCCGCGACCCGTCTCCACCTCGTCCGGCACGGAGAGGTGCACAACCCGGGCCGCGTCCTCTACGGCCGGCTCCCGGGCTTCGGGCTGAGTGAACTCGGCACGCGGATGGCGCAGGCCTCCGCGACCGCCTGGAAGGACGCCGGCGTCGACGTGCGTCGGATCGTCGCGTCCCCGCTGCAGCGCACGCAGGAGTCCGCCGCACCCTGGTCGGCCGCCTACGGGCTCGACGTGACGCTCGACGAGCGCCTGATCGAACCGACGAACCGCTACGAGGGGCAGCCCCCCGGGTTCACGAAGCGCTCGCTCGGCCGCCCGGCGGAGTGGCCGTGGATCGCGAACCCGCTGCGTCCCAGCTGGGGCGAGGCGTACGAGTCGATCGCCAACCGCATGCTCGCGGCGATGACCACGGCGTGGGAGAGCGTGGACGAGGGCGACGTCGTCCTGGTCAGCCACCAGCTGCCGATCTGGATGGTCCACCGGAAGCTCGCGGGGGAGCCCCTGTGGCACGACCCGCGCAAGCGCCGCTGTGACCTGTCGAGCATCACCACCGTCGAACGTGTGCCCGCCACGTCGACCGGTCGGTTCACCGAGGTCGGGTACGCGGACCCCGCGCAGGAACTGCGCGCGACCGCCGTCGACGAAGGAGCAGTGTGAACAGCACGAAGCGTGTGGGCGTCATCAGCAAGCGGTTCGCGGTCCTCGCAGCGACGGCCGTCGCCGCCGTGCTCGTCCTGTCCGGCTGCTCGTCGGACAGCGGCGGCATCGCGAAGCAGTACGGCAACGGCACGACGCAGAACTACATCTCCGGTGACGGTGCCGTGACCGAGGTCTCCGCGAAGGACCGCACCGACCCGGTCACCTTCCGGGCCGAGGACTCGAACGGCGACACGGTCTCGTCGAAGGACCTCCGCGGCAAGGTCGTCGTCCTGAACTTCTGGTACGCCAGCTGCCCCCCGTGCCGAGCCGAGGCGAAGTACCTCAACAAGGTGCACGACGAGTACGCCGACGCCGACGACGTCGCGTTCATCGGCGTCAACGTCCGCGACGAAGCAGCGACCGCGGCCGCCTTCGAGCGCACCTTCGACGTGCAGTACCCGACGGTCCTCGACCAGCGCACGGGCACGATGCAGCTGGCGATGTCCGGGCAGATCGCACCGAACGCGGTGCCGGCGACGATCGTCCTCGACACCAAGGGCCGCGTGGCCGCCCGGGTCCTCGGCGCGATCGACGGCACGAGCATCCTGCAGACCCTGGTCAGCGACGAGCTCGACGCCGGCAAGGCCTCCTGACCCGTGACCTCCAACCCCTTCGCCGACGCGATCCTGAGCGGCCAGATGGCCGTGGCGCTGCCCGTGGCGGCCCTCGCCGGGCTCGTGTCGTTCCTGTCCCCGTGCGTGCTGCCGCTCGTGCCGGGGTACCTCGGGTACGTCGGCGGTGTCGCCGAGGGCGGGCAGCGTCGGGGTCGTGTGGTGCTCGGCGTGCTGCTGTTCATCGCCGGGTTCACCGCGGTGTTCGTGGCGTACACGACGGTGTTCGGCGCGCTCGGCTTCTGGCTCGTGCGGTGGCGCGACCTCATCACGCAGATCCTCGGGGTCGTCGTGATCGCGATGGGCCTGGTGTTCGTCGGTCGGTTCACGTTCCTGCAGCGCACCATCAAGCCCAGCTGGACCCCGGCCACCGGGCTCCTCGGCGCCCCCCTGCTCGGCATCGTGTTCGGCCTCGGCTGGACCCCGTGCCTCGGCCCGACCCTGGCGGCCATCAACCTGCTCAGCGTCCAGTCGGGCAGCGCCTGGCAGGGCATGTGGCTCGGGGTGGCGTACTGCCTCGGGCTCGGCATCCCGTTCGTCCTCGTCGCCCTCGGCGCCGGCTGGGCCACGGGGGCCATCGCGGCGGTGAAGCGTCACATGCGCACCGTCAACATCATCGGAGGAGCGATCCTGATCGTCATCGGTCTGCTCATGGTCACCGGTATCTGGTCGGCCGTCATGTCGAGCGTCGGGGCGGTGATCCAGAGCTTTGTCCCCGCGGTCTGACCTGAACGAGCACATCCCGACGGGCGCAGGCGACGGAGCCGACAGCGCCTCCGACCCGCAGCGACCGTCCGACCACGTCGACGGCTCCGGCCCGACCGACGGCGGCATCAACCAGCCGAAGCTCGGCTTCGTCGGGTACCTCCGGTTCTTCTGGCGGCAGCTGACGAGCATGCGCACGGCGCTGTTCCTGCTCATGCTGCTCGCCCTCGCGGCGATCCCGGGCTCGCTCGTCCCACAGCGCACCGCCGACCCGAACGGCGTCGTGCAGTACAAGGCGGACCACCCGCAGCTCTACCCGGTCCTCGACAAGCTGCAGGTCTTCGACACCTACACCTCGGTGTGGTTCTCCGCGATCTACCTGCTGCTCTTCATCTCGCTCATCGGCTGCATCGTGCCCCGCACGAAGCACCACTGGCAGGCACTGCGGACCCGTCCGCCGAAGACCCCCGCGCGTCTGACGCGACTGGCGGGCTTCCGCACCGTGGCGGTGCAGCCGGACGCGATGATCGACGGGACGACCGGGATCGACGCGACCACGGGCCTCCCGTCCGCCGAGCACGCGGTGACGCGCGCGATGGCGATCCTGAAGCGGTCCGGGTACCGCGTCGAGCGGTTCGGCGACTCGGTGAGCGCGGAGCGCGGCTACCTGCGCGAGACCGGCAACCTGGTGTTCCACGCCGCCCTCGTCGGGGTGCTCCTGGCAGTCGGCGTCGGTGGCGGCTTCGGCTTCACCGGACAGCGCCTGCTGGTGGAGGGCCAGACCTTCTCCAACGTGCTCGGCTCCTACGACTCGTTCAATCCCGGGCGCTGGTTCCAGCAGACCGACCTCAAGGGCTACAACCTCCGGCTCGACAAGTTCGTGACGAAGTACGAGGAGCGCAACCTCGACGCCCTCGGGCAGGCGCTCGACTACTCGGCCACGGTCACGAGCACCGAGAAGGGCGGCGAGCCGAAGACCAGCCGTCTCGGCGTGAACGATCCGCTGCACGTCGGCGGCACGAACGTCTACCTGCTCGGCAACGGCTACGCGATGCAGGTCACGGTGCGCGACGGCGACGGCAACGTGGCCTTCAAGGACGTCGTGCCGTTCCTGCCGGAGGACGCGAACTACACCTCCACCGGCGTCATCAAGGTGCCGGACGCGAAGCCGGACCAGCTCGGCATGGTCGGGTTCTTCTACCCCACGGCATCGAAGCTCGCGAGCGGCGCCTACTCGAGTGCCTACCCGGACACCCAGAACCCGCTGCTGACGCTGCAGGTCTACACGGGCGACCTCGGGCTCGACAGCGGAGTCCCGCAGAGCGTGTACACGCTCAGCACCAAGGGGCTCGACCAGATCGCCGGTCGGCAGTCGGACACGGAGAGCATCGCGCTGAAGCCCGGCCAGACGAAAAAGCTCCCCGAAGGTGCCGGATCGATCACGTTCGACGGCGTCAAGCGGTACGTCTCCCTCGACGTCCACCACGACCCCTCGCAGCTCTGGGTGGGCGGGTTCGCCCTGCTCTCCACCCTCGGCCTGCTCACCTCGCTGTTCGTCCCGCGCCGCCGCGTCTGGGTGAAGGTCGTCCCGCGCAAGGACACGGCGGGCGGCGAGTACGACCTCGAGTACGCCGGGCTCGCACGCGGCGAGGACCCGAACCTCGAACGGGCCGTCGCGGACATCGCACAGCGCCACACGTCGGACCTCGGAGTTAGGATGCCCCAGTGAACGACATGACCACGAACCTCGCGACCTACTCGGTCGTGCTCACGTACTCCGCGATGGCGGTGTACGTGGTCGCGTTCATCTCGTTCGCCCTCGACATGGCCAAACGCTCCGGCGACGTCACGGCCGCCGCGAAGAACGCGGGCGCCGACGACAGCTCGGCCGACGCGGCAAGCGCTGCGGCAGCACCCGGCGCGAAGACGGTCGCGACCGTCCGCGGCGGCACCGTCGTGCTCGAGCAGGTCGCCGCACCGCCGTCGGGCGGTTCGGCCGGCCGCGGCACGAAGTTCGAGCGCGTCGGCATGGCGATGACGATCCTCGCGCTCGTCCTGCACGTCGCGTCGGTCGTCCTCCGCGGCATCGCGGCCGACCGTGTGCCGTGGGGCAACATGTTCGAGTTCTCGCTGACCGGCACGGCGCTGATCACCCTGATCTTCCTGCTCGTGCAGTTCTGGCAGAACCTGAAGTTCCTCGGCGTCTTCATCACCGGCCTGACGATCATCCTGCTCGGCATCGCGACCGTGAACTACTGGGTCCCCGTCGTCCCGCTGCAGCCGGCCCTGCAGTCGTACTGGCTGGTCATCCACGTCTTCGTGGCGATCGCCGGCACCGGGTTCTTCGCGCTCGGCGCGGGGCTCGCGGTGGCGCAGCTCGTGCAGACGTACCGCCAGGGCCGCACGGCCACCGGCAAGCTCCGCTTCATGGCGACGCTGCCCGACGCCGACCGGCTCGAGGTCCTGACCTACCGCGTCCTGCTCGTCGGCTTCGTCCTCTGGACGTTCACGCTCATCGCCGGTGCGATCTGGGCCGAGCGCGCCTGGGGCCGCTACTGGGGCTGGGACACCAAGGAGGTCTGGACCTTCATCATCTGGGTCGTCTACGCGGGCTACATCCACGCCCGTGCGACCCGCGGCTGGCGCGGTGCGCGGTCGTCCTGGCTGGCCCTCATCGGCTTCGCCGCGGTGATGTTCAACTTCTCGGTCGTGAACGTCTTCTTCAAGGGCCTGCACAGCTACTCGGGTCTGTGAGTCACGCGGGTCGCTGACGCGGCCCTGGTCGCGACCACGACCGGACGGGAGGCACGGTGCCAGCTGGCACCGTGCCTCCCGTCCGTCGTCCGGGGTGCGTCGAGAGCCGCGACCGGTCCGGCGGACCCCGCCAGCGGTCACGACATGCCGTGTGCGGAGCGGCGTGGTCGCACGAACCGTCGTTCTGGGGCCGTCCGAACGACGGAACGGGAGACCTCGGCGAACGCGAGTGGCGTGTCGGGCACCCTCGACGGACCCGACCGAGCGGCGGCGCGCTACCCGGCGGCGAGCACGGCGTGCACGCGGGCCACCCGCGCACGCCACCACGCCGTGCGCTCCGGCGACGCGGCGTACCGCTCCACCTGCTCCGCAGCGACGTCGACGCGGCGCACCGGCACCCGACCGCCGACCGGCAGCAGCGGATCGGCCGTGACGTCCCCGGCGAACATCGCCGCCGTCCCGAGCCCTGCGGCGTACCCCGGCGTCATCGCCGCGGCGGCCAGGAACGCTCCCATCCCGAGCCCGACCGAGGTGTCGAGCGCACTGGAGACGACGCACGGCAACCCGGCGTCGGTGATGACGGCACGGGCCGCGGTGATCCCCCCGAGCGGCTGGGCCTTCACGACCAGGACGTCGGCGGCGCCGGCCCGGGCGACGGCGAGGGGGTCGCTCGCCTTCCGGACGCTCTCGTCCGCGGCGACCCGGACGCCGAGGCCGGCGATCCGCGACCGGAGCTCCGCGAGCTCGGGCACCGTCGCGCAGGGCTGCTCGGCGTACTGCAGGTCGAACGGTGCGAGCCGCTCCAGCGCCGCGGTGGCCTGCTCCACGCTCCACAGCCCGTTCGCGTCGACCCGGACCGCGGCCTCGGGCCCCATCACCCGGCGGACGGCGGCGACCCGGGCGACGTCGTCGTCGACGGTCGCGCCGGGTTCGGCGACCTTGACCTTGGCCGTCGTGCAGCCGGGGTACCGCGCGAGCAGGTCGGCGACGTCGGCGGCGGCGATCGCGGGGACGGTGGCGTTGACCGGCACGGAGTCGGCGGCGGGTTCGTGGTCGGTCCACCCGAAGTCGACGGTGGCGCGCAGCCAGGCGGCGGCCTCGGCGTCGTCGTACTCGACGAACGGCGAGAACTCGGTCCAGCCGGCGGGTCCGCGCAGCACGACCGCCTCGCGCGTGGTGATGCCGCGGAACCGCACCCGCATGGGCAGGGCCACCACGTGGGCGTCGGCGAGGAGGTCGGCGAGGTCGGGGAGCACGTCCGCCATCCTCCCACCGCACCCAGGGGGCCCGCCGGTTCCTCGGAGGGGACCGCCAGGGCAGGGCACTAGCATGCATCGGTCGGCCTCGGTCGGCAGGGGAACGACCCGGAACGAGGGAGGCTCGGTGGCGGTGGATCCGCGGCAGCGCGCAGCACAGCAGCGTGCATCGCAGCGCCCGTCCGACCCGTCGAGCGCCGGAGCGGCACGCCCGGCGGCCTCGGCTCGTCCGGCAGCTGCAGCGCGACCCTCGGCGGCGACCCGCCCGGCAGCGGGCGCTCGATCCGCGGCGGCTCCCGGGCGCGACTCCGACGACTTCGCCCGCCTCATGCAGCGCAACACCGTCGACGTCCGGCAGACGGGTGGCACGAAGCGCCGCAACCCCGTCGTCGGCAAGATCGCCCTCGGCCTGGCCGTGGTGTCCGCCGCTGTGGACGCCAGTGCCTTCGCCGTGTTCATGGGCGGTGACACGAACTTCGCCTTCGGGATCTGCTTCGTCGTCGTGTTCCTGACGCTCGTCGCCGCCGTGCTCGGGTTCGTTGCCGCCGTCGGCTCGTTCGGACGCTGGTACGGCGCCGTCGGTGTCGTCCTGGCGTTCTTCGCGAACCCCGTGATCCTCATCGTGATCATGGTGTTCGTCGCGCCGGAGATCCTGACCGACATGGGCGCCTGACCCGCCAGACGCCCGGCGGTACGTTGGGAGCATGGCTGCTCCCGTCTCCGACCTGTTCGACCCCGACGTCTGGACCACCGCTCCGATCGCGGAGCAGTTCACCGACATCACGTACCACAAGCACGTCTCCAAGGGCATCGTCCGGGTCGCCTTCGACCGTCCCGAGGTCCGCAACGCCTTCCGCCCGCGCACGGTCGACGAGCTCTACCGCGCCCTCGACGACGCCCGGCAGGACCCCCGTGTCGGTGTCGTGCTGCTCACCGGCAACGGCCCGAGCCCGAAGGACGGCGGGTGGGCGTTCTGCTCCGGCGGCGACCAGCGCATCCGGGGGCGGAGCGGCTACCAGTACGTCGGTGACGAGGGCGCCCCGCCCGAGGGCGTCGACCCCGCGGCCGCCCAGGCATCGATGGGGCGGCTGCACATCCTCGAGGTCCAGCGGCTGATCCGGATGATGCCCAAGGTCGTCATCGCGGTCGTCCCCGGCTGGGCCGCTGGCGGTGGGCACTCACTGCACGCGATCTGCGACCTCACCATCGCGAGCGCCGAGCACGGGAAGTTCAAGCAGACCGATGCCGACGTCGGCTCGTTCGACGGTGGATACGGCAGCGCCTACTACGCCAAGCAGATCGGGCAGAAGTTCGCCCGCGAGGTCTTCTTCCTCGCCCAGGAGTACTCCGCCCAGCGCGCGTACGAGATGGGTGCGGTGAACGCCGTGGTGCCGCACGAGGACCTGGAGCGTGAGGCGATCCGCTGGGGCGAGATCGTGCTCGGCAAGTCGCCGACGGCGATCCGGATGCTCAAGTACGCGTTCAACGCGGTGGACGACGGCATGGTCGGCCAGCAGGTGTTCGCGGGCGAGGCGACGCGGTTGGCCTACGGCACCGACGAGGCGGTCGAGGGTCGCGACTCGTTCCTCGAGAAGCGCGCTCCCGAGTGGACCGCGTTCCCCTGGCACTACTGATGCCCCGTCCGCTGGTCGCGACCGGTACGTCGGACCCGACGGCCGTGCTGCGCGGCCTGGAGGCAGCACTCGCCGGCGGCCCCGCACTGCTCCCCGTCGCCGAGGGGGCACCGGCACTGCCGACGCCACCTCCGGCCGAGGTTCGGCAGGCGGTCGCCCTGGTGGTCGAGACGAGCGGGTCCACCGGCACCGGCAAGCGCGTGGCGCTCTCGTCCGAGGCGCTCCTCGCCGGTGCCGCCGCGGCGGACGCGGCACTCGGTGGGCCCGGGCGCTGGGTGCTCGCGCTGCCGACGCACTACATCGCCGGCATCAACGTCCTGACCCGCTCGATCACCGCGGGCACCGAACCGGTCGTCGTGCCGCCCGGGCACTTCGCGGCCGCCGCGTTCACCGAGGCGGCCGAACGGCTCGTCACCGGTCCGGCCGCGTCGCGTCGCTACACCTCGTTGGTGCCGGTGCAGCTCGCCCGGGTCCTCGACGACCCGGACGCCACCCGTGCGCTCGCCCGGTTCGACGCGGTCCTGGTCGGCGGGCAGGCCACCCCGGCGCCGCTCCGGCAGCGTGCGCTCGAGGCCGGGGTCCGGGTCGTGACGACGTACGGTGCGAGCGAGACGAGCGGCGGATGCGTGTACGACGGCGTCCCGTTCGGCACGGTGCGCACGGCGCTGGTCGACGGCGAGCTGCAGCTGGCGGGGCCGATGCTCGCCGAGGGGTACCTCGACGACGATGCCCGCACGGCGTCGGCCTTCGTCGAACGGGACGGGCTGCGCTGGTACCGGACCGGGGACACCGCGACCCTGTCCGACGGCGTGGTCCGCGTGCTCGGACGCCTCGACGACGTGGTGATCTCCGGCGGCGAGAAGGTCCAGCTCGGTGCGGTCGAGCGGCTCGTCCGCGGGCTGCCCGGGCAGGAGAGCGCCGTCGTCGTCCGGCGCGCAGCGGGGGAGTGGGGCGAGGTCCCGGTCGTCGTCACCGAGCAGCCGCTCGACGTCGAGGCCGTACGTGCGCACGTCGGGGCCACCCTGGGCCGTGCCGCCCGGCCGGCGGACGTCGTCGTGCTAGACCGGATCCCGATGCTGTCGTCGGGCAAACCCGACCGTCGGGCCGTGCAGGCGCTCGTGGAGCCGGGCCGCCCGTAGGGACCGCGAGCGGCCGGGCGGCGCATCGGCAATATGATCGGTGCTCGTGGCACGAACGAAGAACTCGACGCAGAAGCAGGGCCGGTCCGGCAACCCGGCGAAGGCCGCTGCCCCCGCCCGCACCAAGCGGAAGGCGACCGCACGCGACTGGATCGGTGGCGCACGCCTGCGCACCCTGACCCTCGGTGTCGTCCCGGTCGTGCTCGGCACCGCCGTCGCGTTCGTCGACAGCGGGGAGCCCGGCGACTTCGGCGACTACCTGGCGAAGGACGGCCACCTCGCCGTCGCGCTGCTCGCCCTGGCCGTGGCACTGTTCCTGCAGATCGGTGTGAACTACAGCAACGACTACTCCGACGGGGTCCGCGGCACCGACGAGTACCGCGTCGGCCCGGCACGACTCACCGGAGCCGGTCTGGCCAAGCCCCGGACCGTGCTCACCGTTGCCCTGACGTTCTTCGGCCTGGCCGCGGTCGCCGGCCTGGTCATCGTGCTGCTCACCCAGCTGTGGTGGTTGCTGCTCGTGGGGGCAGCCGCCATCGTCGCCGCCTGGTTCTACACGGGTGGCAAGAAGCCGTACGGGTACAACGCCCTCGGCGAGGTCTTCGTCTTCGTCTTCTTCGGGCTGGTCGCCGTGCTCGGCACCCAGTTCGTGCAGATCCGCGAGGTCACGGTCAGCGGCTGGGCAGCCGCGGTGGCCGCCGGGTTCTTCGCCTGCGCGGTCCTGATGGTGAACAACATCCGCGACATCGACGAGGACCAGCTGGCGGGCAAGCGCACGCTCGCCGTGGTCGTCGGTCGTCCGGTGGCCCGCGTCCTGTACGGCCTGTTCCTGATGCTGCCGTACGTCGTGCTGCTCTGGTTCGTGCTGCTGTACTTCCGCACGGGCTTCACGTACTTCTCGCTGCTGCTTGCCCTGCCGGCGCTGGCGATCGGGGTGTCGTCACGGAAGCCCCGCGAGCTCATCACGGCCCTGCAGCTGTCGTCGTTCGCCTCGCTCGCCTTCGGCGTGGTGCTCGGGATCACCCTGGCCGTCCAGCCGTAGCCGTTCCGGCTGCTCCACCGGACGGCCCCGCCCTCGCGCTCGGGGTCAGTCCGCGTCGGTGTCCCGGCGCGCCTCGTGCCGGTCGGCGTCGGACACCGGACGGACGGTCGGGATGGCCGCGGCGTCGGAGTCGGCGGCGTCGACGAAGTCGTCCTCGAAGTCCGAGTCGGCGTCACGCTCCGGGGTACCGCGGCGGTTCGCCAGGCTCAGGGCCACCTGCGTGCGCAGTCCGGACAGGGCGATGTACGAGATGAGCAGGCCCACCAGGGCGGCCACGATCGTCGCCCAGTACCACGGCATCGGCGTCAGGAGCAGGAGGAGCACGAGCGCCACCACGAAGATGCCGAGCCGAGCCAGGGTGTACAGGAGCCACGCTTTCACACGGTGAGTCTACGGAGCGCCGACCGGCAGGGGCATCACAGGGTCGCGACCTAGACTTCACCGCATGGTCCGCTTGTGGTTGATCGTCGCCGTGGCCGCCGTCGCCTTCACGGTGTACGCGGCCATCGACTGTGGCACGATGCCCCGTCAGCGCGTCCGTTCCCTGCGTCGCGGTGTGTGGCTGCTGCTCGTCATCATCCTGCCCGTCCTCGGTGGCGTGCTCTGGTTCCTGCTGGGCCGCACCCCGGCGGCCGACCCCGGTGCGTCGGCCCGCTACCGTGGACCCGAAGACGACCCGGACTTCCTCCGCACCACGCCGGAGCCGGGCACCACCCTCACGGACAAGGACCAGGACGACGCGACCCTCCGAGACCTCGAAGACCAGTTCCACGAGCGCGACGACGACGGCCGCACCGATCGCTGACGGCCCCGCCGATTCGGGCAGCCCGGCGACGGACACCGCGCTCGCCCTCCTGCAGGAACTCGTGCGTGCCGGCGTCACCGACGTCGTGGTGAGCCCCGGTTCGCGTTCCCAGGCACTCGCCCTCGCGGCGGTCGCCCTCGAGCGCGCCGGCGGGTTGACCGTGCACGTGCGGTTGGACGAACGGACGGCCGGGTTCTTCGCACTCGGGCTCGCGGTCGAGACGCACCGACCCGCAGCGGTGGTGACGACGTCGGGCACGGCGGTGGCGAACCTGCACCCCGCCGTGCTCGAGGCACACCACTCCGGCGTGCCGATGATCGTGCTGAGCGCCGACCGTCCCGACGAACTGCGCGGCATCGGCAGCAACCAGACCACCGTCCAGCCGGGGATCTTCGGCCAGGCCGTCGCCTTCGTCCGCGACGTCGAGGCCCCGTCGGCGCACGGCGTCGACGCCTCGGTCCGCGACACCCTGCGCACCCTCGCCCGCCAGGCGGTCGCCGCCGCAGCCGGGCACACCGGACAGCCCGGTCCCGCGCAGCTCAACGTCGCGTTCCGCGAGCCGCTGTCGGCCGGACTCGCCCCGGAGCACGTCAGCCCCGTGCCCGAGGACGAGGTCGACCTGGCGTTCGCGACCCGCCGGGCGCACACGGCTCTGCCGGTCGCCGAACTCACC
The DNA here is from genome assembly GCF_003234405.1 of Curtobacterium sp. MCLR17_045. Classification (NCBI taxonomy): domain Bacteria; kingdom Bacillati; phylum Actinomycetota; class Actinomycetes; order Micrococcales; family Microbacteriaceae; genus Curtobacterium; species Curtobacterium sp. MCLR17_045. Next base: position 100,829 of record NZ_QKTB01000010.1, on the reverse strand, counting down.
CCGGACGACGAACCGGGCACCGTCGTCATCGCCGGGCACGATGCCGGCGAGGACGCCGAGCGGATCGCCTGGGAACTCGGGGCGCCGCTCCTCGCCGAGGTCTCGAGCGGCGCGCGCTTCGGCCGCAACCTGGTCGTCGCCTACCGCGAACTCCTGCGCGACGCCGACCACGGTGGCGCCGTCCGCCGCGCCGTCGTGCTCGGCCACCCGACCCTCAGCAGAGAGGTCCCCGCGCTCCTGCAGCGCGACGGGGTCGAGACGATCGTCGTCCGCGGACCGGCGGCCGACCCCTTCGACCCGGCCCATGCCTCCCGACCGGACGCCGTGACCACCTTCGTGTCCGACGTCCGCGTGACGGGCCGCACCCGGCCGGAGCACCGTGCTTGGGTCGGCCGCTGGGTCGGCGCCAGCCGACGGATCCTGGGGGACGGCGATGCCGGCCCGAACCTCGACGCCAAGCGCTCCGCCGACCGTGCCGAGCGGAACAAGTTCCTGCGTGACGAGGTCGCGCTCCGTCGCCGACCCGTCGACCGGGCCATGCTCGCCGAGGCCGTCTGGGGGGTGACCTGGCCGCACGACCGGCTGGTCCTCGGGGCGTCGCAGCTCATCCGTGAAGCCGACGCCCGGGTGCTCGGCAAGAAGATCCGGGTGCACGCGAACCGCGGGCTCGCCGGCATCGACGGCACCGTCTCGACCGCACTCGGCATCGCCGCGGCGCTCGAGCAGTCCTCGGCCTCAGTGGGCACCACACGCGTGCTCCTCGGCGACCTGACCCTGCTGCACGACCTCGGAGCGTTCGTCACCGGCACCGAGGAACGCACCCACCGGGTGCAGGTCGTCGTCGGCAACGACCACGGCGGCGCGATCTTCCGCGGGCTCGAGGTGGCGAAGACCACGCCCGAAGCCGACATGCGGCGGATGATGTCGACCCCGCAGCACGTCGACGTCGAACGGGTCGTCACGGGCCTCGGGTGGGAGTACCGCCGGGCGGCGACGTGGGGTGACCTGGAGCGGGTGCTCACCGACCCAGCCGAGCGGGTCGTGATCGAGGTCCCGCTGGCCGACTGACCACCCAGCGGCTGTCGGCGACCGCGAGGGTCGCGCGACCGCGTGGGTCCCGCGACCGCGCGGATCGCGCGACCGCTTGGATCGCGCGCCTGCCTCAGGCCAGCGCGTCGGCGATCGGCCGGAACTTCAGGGCCGTCTCGGCGACCTCGCGCGCCGGCTCCGAACCGGCCACGATCCCGGCCCCCGCCCATGCCCGGACGGTGCCGTCGTCGTCGATCCGGGCGCTGCGGAGCGCGAGCATCCACTCGCCGTCGCCCGTCGCGCTCATCCACCCGACCGGCCCGGCGTAGCGGCCGCGGTCGACGCCCTCGAGCTCGGCGACGAGCCGCACGGCCACGTCCGTCGGGGTCCCGGCGACCGCGGCTGTCGGGTGCAGGGCGTCGGCGACGTCCAGCGACGTGGTGTCGGGCGGCAGCGTGGCCTGCACGTCGGTCGCCAGGTGCCACAGGTTCGGCAGCTGCAGCCGGAACGGTTCGGCGTCGGCGCGCAGGTCCGTCGCGAGCGGTGCGAGGGCCGCGAGCAGACTGTCGATCGCGAAGGTGTGCTCCTCGACGTCCTTGGCACTGCTGGCCAGGGCCTCGGCGGCGGCCCGGTCGGACACCTCGTCGGTGCCCCGGGCGGCGCTGCCGGCGAGCACCCGTGCGGTCAACCGTGTGCCGTCGGTGCGGGCGAGGGTCTCGGGGGTGGCGCCGACCAGTCCGTCCACCGCGAAGGTCACGCACTGCGGGTAGGCGGCCGCGAGGTCGAGCAGGACCGCCCGTCGATCGGCTCCCGGCGGCAGCGTGCCGACGAGGTCGCGGGCGAGCACGACCTTGCGGGCGTCCCCGGCCACGATGCGGCGGACCGCCTCGGTCACGTTGGCGGCGTAGGTGTCCTCGTCGATGTGCCCGGGACGCAGGGCCACGGAGACGTGCGGCCCGACGTGGGGGACCGGGACCGAGGTCCGGGTGAAGGCCAGGGGCTCCGCGCCGAGCGTGGTGTCGATCGCGGTCAGCCAGGCCTTGCCGCGACGCCGGCCGAGGACCACCCGGGGCACGATGAGCACGCTCTCGTCGGCGGAGTCGTCGGCGAAGGCGAACGACCCGAACGCGACGAGCCCCGACCCGCGCAGCTGCACCGGGTCGTCGACGACGGCGGTCTCGACGATGCTGCGCCAGAGGGCCGCGGCGTCCCGCATCCGGTCGGGGCCGGTGAACGTGAACCGGAGCGCCTCACCGATGCCGACGATGCCGTCGCCGTTCCGGACGAAGGCGAGGGGACGGTCGCGGAGCGTGTGGCGGAGGACGGCGCCCGGGTCGTCGAGGATCCGGGTCGAGACCGTCAGCGGGGGCGCCGCCGTGGTGGTTCGGGTCACGGCTCCGATGCTACGCGCCGATCCCGCACCGCCCGGGTGGCTGCGAGTCCGGTGAACGCTCGGTCGGGACCTCTAGGATTGATCGTGTGAGCAGAGCGGACCTGAACAAGCGCCCGGACGAGGTGGCGGCGATGTTCGACGACGTCGCGGCCAAGTACGACCTCACGAACGACATCCTGTCGGCGGGCAACGCCCCGCTGTGGCGTGTCGCGACGGTCCGCGCGGTCGACCCGCAGCCCGGCGAGAAGGTCCTCGACATCGCCGCGGGCACCGGGACCAGTGCAGCGGCCTTCGCCAAGAAGGGCGCCGAGGTCACCGCGCTCGACCTGTCCGCCGGCATGATCGCCGTCGGCCGCGAACGCCACCCCGAGATCACCTTCGTCGAGGGCAACGCCGAGCAGCTGCCCTTCGACGACGACACGTTCGACGCCGTCACGATCTCGTTCGGGCTGCGCAACGTGAACGACCCCAAGCAGGCGCTCGCCGAGATGCTGCGCGTCCTGAAGCCCGGTGGCCGCGTCGTCATCTGTGAGTTCTCGACGCCGCCCCGCGCCCTGCTGCGCCTCGGCTACGGCACCTACCTGAAGCGCGTGCTCCCGGGCATCGCGCGGCTCTCGAGCAGCAACCCGGCCGCCTACCGCTACCTCGCCGAGTCGATCGACGCGTGGCCCGACCAGCAGGTGCTCACCCAGTGGCTCCGCGGTGTCGGATTCTCGGTGGTCGCCTACCGCAACCTGACGGCCGGTATCGTCGCACTGCACCGTGGCCGCAAGCCCGTCGCCGACACGGTGCGCGAGTCCGCGGCACGGCGTGCGAAGGCCCGCCGTGACCACCAGAACACCGGCGAGCAGCCGCGCGTCGACCCGGCCGCCGACTGACCGGTCACCACCCCCGAAGACGGAGCAGCACTTGAATCCGAGCGTCCCGGTCGCACGTCGCGCGCCGAGCCTGCGCGCATCGCTGGGCATCGGCGAGCGGTTGTTCGCCACGCCCGCCGACCGACGCTTCATCTCCGCGGTCGACGACGGGCTCGAACTCGTCGAGCAGGGGCTCGAGGACGCCATGCGCTCCACCGACACCCTCGCCGACACCACCAGCCGGTACCTGCTGTCCGCCGGTGGCAAGCGCATCCGTCCGACCCTGACGCTCCTCATCGCCCAGCTCGGTGACGGCGTGACGGACGCCGTGGTCAAGGCCGCGGTGAGCATCGAGACCACGCACCTGGCGTCGCTGTACCACGACGACGTCATGGACGAAGCGCCCGTGCGCCGCGGGGTCCCCGCCGCGCAGATCACCTACGGCAACAACGTGGCGATCCTCACCGGCGACCTGCTCTTCGCCCGCGCCAGCCTGATCACCGCCGACCTCGGCACCGAGGGCATCCGGATGCAGGCCGAGACCTTCCAGCGCCTCTGCATGGGGCAGCTGCACGAGACCACGGGGCCGCAGCCGGACGACGACCCGCTCGAGCACTACATCCAGGTGCTCAGCGACAAGACCGGTTCGCTCATCGCCACCGCCGCCCGCGCCGGCGTGATGTTCTCCGGTGCCGACCGCGCCTACCTCGACGCCGTCGGTACCTTCGGCGAGAAGGTCGGCGTGGCCTTCCAGCTCGTCGACGACGTCATCGACCTCGCCCCCGCGACGGACAAGACCGGCAAGATCGCCGGCAACGACCTGCGCGCCGGCGTCGACACCCTGCCGGTCCTGCAGCTGCGCCGGATGGCCGCGACCGACCCGTCCGCGCAGCACCTGGTCGAGCGCATCGAGCGTGACGTCAACGGTGCGCCCGACGACGTGGTCGACTCCGCGCCGTACCAGTCCGCCGTCGCCGCGCTCCGCGAGCACGAGGCCACCGCCGCGACCCGAGCCGTCGCCGTCGCCTGGGCCCGCGAAGCCGTCGCCGCCCTCGCCCCGCTCCCCGACGGCACCGTGAAACGGGCACTCACCCGCTTCGCGGACTCCGTCGTCGACCGAAGCCGCTGAACACCCCTCCCGACGGCGCACGCACTGCGGCCCGGTCGGGAGGCCCCCCGGGAACCCCCACCCGAACGAACTGGAGACGATCAGTGCCCACCCTCCGACTCGCCATCGTCGGCGCCGGCCCGGCCGGCATCTACGCCGCGGACATCCTGCTGCGCGAGGCCCACGGCTACGACGTGTCGATCGACCTGTTCGAGCAGCTCCCCGCGCCCTACGGTCTGGTCCGGTACGGCGTCGCCCCCGACCACCCGCGCATCAAGGGCATCATCAACGCCCTGCGCGACGTCCTCGACCGCGGTGTCGTCCGGCTGTTCGGCAACGTCCGCTACGGCGAGGACATCACCCTCGAGGACCTCAAGAAGCACTACAACGCGGTCGTGTTCTCGACCGGCGCGATCAAGGACGCCGACCTCGACATCCCCGGTGTCGACCTCGACGGCTCGTACGGCGCCGCCGAGTTCGTGAGCTGGTTCGACGGCCACCCGGACGTTCCGCGCACCTGGCCGCTGAACGCCGAGAGCGTCGCGGTCATCGGCGTCGGCAACGTCGCCCTCGACGTCTCCCGCATCCTGGCGAAGCACGCCGACGACCTGCTGCCGACCGAGATCCCCGCGAACGTCTACGAGGGCCTCAAGGCCTCGCCCGTGACGGACGTGCACGTCTTCGGTCGCCGCGGCCCGGCGCAGGTGAAGTTCACGCCGCTCGAGCTGCGCGAGCTCGGTGAGGTCCGTGACGTCGACATGGTGGTCTACGACGAGGACTTCGACCACGACGAGGCCTCGAAGACCGCGATCGCGACGAACAAGCAGGTCATGGTGATCAACCGTGTCCTCGAGCAGTGGCGCACGCGCGAGGTCGGCCAGGCCAGCCGCCGGCTCCACCTGCACTTCTACGCGAAGCCGATCGAGTTCGTCGGCGACGAGCAGGGCAAGCTGACCGCCATCCGCTACGAGCGCACCCGGCCGAACGGCGAGGGCGGCGTCGAGGGCACCGGCGAGATCCGCGAGATCCCGATCCAGGCCGCCTACCGCGCGGTCGGGTACTTCGGTTCCCCGCTGCCCGGTGTGCCGTTCGACGAGCGCCACGGTGTCATCCCGAACCACGAGGGCCAGGTCCTCGACGACGACAACCAGCAGATCCCCGGGGTGTACGCCACCGGCTGGATCAAGCGCGGTCCGGTCGGGCTCATCGGACACACGAAGTCCGACGCGATGGAGACCGTGCAGCACATCGTGAACGACCAGGCGAGCTGGTGGACCCCGGAGGACCCCTCCGACGAGGCCATCCCGGCCCTGCTCCGCGAGCGCGGTGTCGAGTACACCGACCTCGAGGGCTGGCACCACCTCGACACCCACGAGCAGGCGCTCGGTGCGGTCGACGGGCGCGAGCGCATCAAGGTGGTGCCGCGCGACGAGATGATCGAGGTCTCGCTCGGACGCGTCGACACCCCGACGAGCTGACGACACCATGACCGACACGCGCCCCGTCCCGTTCACAGCGGTGCGGGGCGCGTCCGCGTCGGGGATGCGGCTGCAGGGCGTCGACGTGGCCCGTGCGGTCGCGCTGCTCGGCATGATGGCCGCTCACATCGGCGGCATCGCGGAGCAGCTCGACTGGACCGACCCGGCCACATGGACCGCCGTCGCCCACGGGCGCCCGTCCACGCTGTTCGCGGTCCTCGCCGGCGTCTCGATCGGTCTGACGAGCGGCCGCACCGACCCGCCGGGCCCGCCCACCATCGGCCGCATCCGTGCACGGCTCGCGATCCGCGCCGTCGTGGTCGTCGGCATCGGGTTCGCCCTGATGGCGCTCGACACCCCCGTGTACGTGATCCTGCCGACCTACGGCGTGCTGTTCCTGCTCGTGGTCCCGGTGCTCCGCGTCCGCCCGGCGGCGCTGCTCGGCATCGCCGCGCTCTGCGCGGTGCTGTCGCCGCTCGCCGCGCTGACGATCGCGCCGGCCTACGCGGACGCCGGCATGATCGGCGTCCAGCTCGGCCTGGTCTACCCCGTGGTCACCTTCCTGGCGTACGTCCTGGTGGGGCTCGCGGTCGCCCGGGGCGGCCTGGAGGACCGTGGCCGGCAGATCCTGGTCCTGGCGTCCGGCACACTGGTCGCCGCCACGGCGTACGTCGCCGGGTCGGTCCTCGCCCCGCTGCCCGACGATGCGGCCCTGGCGTTCCCCGGGGTCCCGTACGCGGGCGAGGCGACGACCCCCGGCCAGGCCCTCGCGCAGCTGTTCCTGTCCCCGCGCGACCACTCGTCGTCGGTCGTCGACGTGGTCGGCACCGCCGGGGTGGCGGTCGCGGTGATCGCCCTCTGCCTGCTCGTGTTCGACGGCCGCGGGCGCGTCGCCGAGCGGATCGCGTTCCCCCTGACGGCCGTGGGGTCGATGCCGCTGACGGTGTACTCGGGGCACCTCGTGGTCATCGCGATGCTGCCGACGTACCCCGAATCGGCCGAGGCGTGGGGCTGGTTCGCCCTCGGCTCGGTGGTCTTCGCGATGCTGTGGCGGCGGTTCCTCGGCCGCGGCCCGCTCGAGCGGGTGGTCGGGGCCCTGGCGTCCCTCGTCCCGATGCGCTGAGCGCACCTGGCGGACCCGCACCGGCCACGGAACGCTCACCGCACGGTGCAGGGTTGTCCGTTCGCCGCGGGCTTGCTCGCCGGGTGCCCCGCTGTCGCGACGCACGGTGCGGCCAAGGTCGCACCGGGTGGGGGACGACGCACCGTGCGCGGCGGAGGCGACCCGCGCCTCCCGTCCGCACCGTGCGCGGCGGAGGCGACCCGCGCCTCCCGTCCGCACCGTGCGTGGTTGGTTGTGCGACGCGTGGCGCACGGCATCCTGAACCGGCTCGGAACGCCCCGCACGGTGCAGGGTTGTCCGTTCACCGCGGGCTTGCTCGCCGGGTGCCCCGCTGTCGCGACGCACGGTGCGGCCAAGGTCGCACCGGGTGGAGGACGACGCACGGTGCGACGCTGCGACGCTGCGACAGCGACGGCTACTGCAGCGCCGCCGTGAGCCGCGCGACGTTGTCGAGGACCTTGGAACGTCGCGGACGGTCGACCCACGCGTCGAGCGTGAGCTCGAAGCTGTGCTCCTTGTAGGAGTCCTGCACCTCGCGCAGAGCGTCGACGAAGCGGTGACCGCGCACCATCACGGAGACCTCGAGGTTCAGGCTGAACGAGCGCATGTCCATGTTGCTCGACCCGATCACCGACACCTCGTCGTCGATCGTGAAGTGCTTGGCGTGCAGGATAGTCGGCTCCCGGTACAGCCAGATCCGCACGCCGGCTCGCAGGAGTTCCTCGTAGTAGGAGCGCTGCGCGTGCCAGGTCATGGCGTGGTCGCCCATCTCGCCGACGAACAGCTCGACGTCGACCCCGCGCTGCGCCGTCGTGGTGATGGCGTAGAGCATCGAGTCGTCCGGCACGAAGTACGGCGAGGTGATCGACACCTTCTGCTGCGCCGAGTAGAGCAGCGCGTTGAACAGGCGCAGGTTGTTCTCGCCGTCGAAGCCCGGGCCGGACGGCACCACCTGGCAGTCGAGCGCATCGCCGCGGTCGGCCCGCTGGACGGGGTCGCTCTCACGCAGCAGCAGCTCGTCGGTCTCGCTGTACCAGTCGGTGACGAACAGGGCGTTGAGCCCGGCGACGACCGGTCCCTCGAACCGGGCGAACAGGTCCTTGTAGACCATGCCCTTCTCGACGTGCGACTTGATGTCGTACGACGCGTCGATCAGGTTCTGCGAGCCGGTGAACGCGACCGAGCCGTCGATCACCATGATCTTCCGGTGGTTGCGGAGGTCGGGCCGCTGGAACTTCCCCTGCAGCGGCAGGAGGGGCAGCATCAGGTGCCACTCGATGCCCGCCTGGTCCATGAACGCCAGGGTGTCCTTGTAACCCGGGTAGCCACGGCTCGCCCAGTGGTCGAGCAGGAACCGTACGGTGACGCCACGTGCCTGCGCCCGCGCGAGCGCCTCGAAGAACGGGCGTGTGGTGTCGTCGAGCGTCGCGATGTAGAACTCGACGTGCACGAACCGGCGGGACTGGTCGATCGCCCGGGTCATCTCGGCGATGGACTCCTCGGAGTCGGGGTAGAGCTCCGCGGAGTTGCCGCCGACCAACGGCATCGCACCGAGTTCGCGGTTCAGCCGCGTGACGCTCTCGAGCCACGCGGGCCACGGGTGGTCACGGCGGACCCGCTCGATGCCCTCGGTCTGCTCGAGGATGTACGCGTTGATCTCGGTCTGCTTCTCGCGACGGGCGCGGGGGAGCTTCGTCGACCCGATGACCAGGAAGACGATGAAGCCGATGTAGGGGATGAGGAAGATCGCGAGCAGCCACGCCGTCGCGGTCTGCGGCTTCCGGTTGATCGGGACGTAGATGATCGAGAAGACGCGGATCGCCAGGTCCAGCAGGACGAGCAGGACGGTGATGACGACGCTGAGCCAGTGCTCCACGGGGTGCCGGTGTCGGGTGTCGTTCGCAGGGGCCGCTGGTCAGCGGAAGTTGATGAACTGCAACGGGACGTCGAACTCTTCACCCTTGAGGAGCTGGATCGTGTTCTGCAGGTCGTCACGGCTCTTCGACGAGACGCGGAGTTCGTCGCCCTGGATCTGGCTCTTCACCGTCTTCGGGGCGTTGGCCCGCAGGAACGCGCCGATCTTCTTCGCCACGTCCTGCTCGATGCCGTTCTTGAACTTCACCTCGATGCGGTACTCCTTGCCCGATGGGTACGGGTCGCCGGCGTCGAGGCTCTTCAGGCTGATGTTCCGCTTGATCGCCTTGCTCTGCAGCACGTCGAGGACGGCCTTGGCGCGCTCTTCCGAGTTCGCCTTGATGAGGACGTCCTCGCCGCTGAACGCGACCGAGGCGTCGGCGCCCTTGAAGTCGTACCGCTGCTCGATCTCCTTGGCCGCCTGGTTGAGGGCGTTCTCCGCCTCCATCTTGTCGACCTTGCTGACCACGTCGAAGGAACTGTCTGCCATGCGGAACAGCCTAACGGCGGACAGGAGGCGCGGTTCCGGTCGCGCGGATCGGCTCGCGGTGGTCACGACCACCGTCAGCCATCCGCTATGCTTTTGTGCGCGCCTTCGGTTGGTGATCACACCGGCTGGGTGCGCATGGCAAGTTACCCAAGCGGCCAAAGGGATCTGACTGTAAATCAGCCGGCGTAGCCTTCGGGGGTTCGAATCCCTCACTTGCCACCATCTGATCGGCCCCGTCCACTGCGGACGGGGCCGATGGTGTTTCCGGGAGGATGGGTGCATGGCATCCGACCTCACCCCGTCCCAGTTCGCCGACCTCGCCGAGTCGATCGCCCGTGACGCAGCGGCGCTGGCCGCACGGCGCCGCGCCGAGGGGGTCGAGGTCGCGGACCGGAAGTCGAGCATCGTCGACGTGGTCACGGCCGCCGACCGTGAGGTCGAGGCACGCATCCGCGCCCGCATCGCCGAGGCCCGACCGGACGACGCCTTCCACGGCGAGGAGTCCGGGTCGGCCTCCGGCGCCTCGGGCATCACGTGGGTGGTGGACCCGATCGACGGCACGGTCAACTACCTGTACGGCAGCGCCGACTACGGCGTGAGCATCGGCGTCGTGCGCGGAGCACCCGACCCGATGACCTGGGAGCCGATCGCGGGCGTCGTCGTGGCGCCGGCGACGGGCACCGTCTTCCGGGCGGCGGTTGGGCAGGGTGCGACCCGTGACGGGGAACCGTTGTCCGTCGCCACGCCCGGTTCGCTCGCCGAGACGCTCGTCGCCACCGGGTTCGGGTACACGGCCGACCGTCGCCGGGAGCAGGTCGCGGTGCTGGCCGGACTCATCGGCGAGGTGCGGGACATCCGCCGCGGGGGAGCGGCGTCGCTCGACTGCTGCGCCGTCGGGGCGGGCGTGGTGGACGCGTACTACGAGCGCGGGATCAACCCGTGGGACATGGCGGGCGGGGCCCTCGTCGCGCAGGAGGCCGGCGCGGTGATCCGCATCTGGGAGGCCGGCGGGACCCGCTCCTTCCTGTTCGCGAGCCCCGCCGTCGCCGACGAACTCGAGGCCCTGGTGCGTGGACTCGAGGCCGGTGCACTCGGAGCCGTGCGGGCCTGAGGACGCGCCGATCCCCAGGTCCGGAGGTGCCGGGAGGGCATGACCACGACTGGCGACCTGCGACGTCTCCTGCTAGCGTGCTCAGGTCCCGTTACCTGCTCGTTACCAACGAGTGAGCCCTTCTCCGATCAGGATCGCCACCGCACGCATGCCCCGTACTCCTCTGTCGTCCGCTCCCACCGACGGTTCCGTCGACGCCGCCAACCCGGTCGTCCACCAGACCCGACGCGCTCGGATCGAGGCAGAGCGAGCCGCGGCGAAGGGCACGGTCGTGGTGCAGGAGGCGCAGGGCTCGGCGGGTCCGAGCTTCGACGACGTGATCGGTGCGGTCACGCCGGGAACCCCCGCGGTCCCCGTGTCGCCGATCGACCTCGCACCGGCATCGCCCGTGCGCCCGGCCTCCCGCATCGTGACGCCGCCGGCCCCCACCTCGCCCGTCGTGCACGCGCAGCCGGCCGCTCCCAGCCCGTCGGTGTCGCAGCCGCGTCGGGTCGCCGGGCAGGTCCCCGCGTCGCGTCGTCGCACCAGCCGTCCGGCGCCGAAGGCCCCGGTCGACCGGGCGACCCGCCACATCCGTTCCAGCACCCCCGTCAGCGCACCGGCCCCGAAGCGTGGTGCGTCGTTCCGCCGGTCGGCCTCCCGTGTGACCGCGGTCGGCGCCCTGCTCTTCGCGGCCGGCCTGGTCGTGTCGACCTCGCTGCCGGCTCAGGCGCTCTGGGTGCCCGAGTCCGGCTCGACCGCGGCCCGTGCCAGCTCGGGTGCCACCCAGTCGATGCAGGTCGGTGCCGCTGCTGACGGGTCGACCGCCCGTGACCAGTTTACGGTCTCGGACGCCACACAGTACGCGAACGTCGACTCCTCCAGCTTCACGAACGACCCGACCGGCACGATCCAGTGGCCGTTCCTGACCGGTGTCCCGATCACCTCGGGCTTCGGCGGACGCCAGGTCGCCGGGTGCTCGTTCTGCTCGACGAACCACATGGGCGTCGACTTCGCCCCGGGCGAGGGCACCCCGATCGGCGTCATCGCGGCCGGGACCGTCATCAAGGTGCAGGCGAACGACGGCGGCTTCGGCAACGACGTCTGGGTCGAGCACGACGTCGACGGCAAGCAGTTCGTCAGCGTCTACGGCCACATGGAGGACAACTCCTTCAAGGTGGTCACGGGCCAGCACGTCGAGGTCGGCGACATCCTCGGCCTCGTCGGCAGCACGGGCAACTCCACGGGCCCGCACCTGCACCTCGAGGTGCACGTCGACGGGGTCCCGGTGGACCCGCTGGCGTGGCTCAAGACCAACGCGAACTAGCGGCCCACGACGCGGCACGCCCGGGCGTCTCGCCCGGTTCCGGAGCAGCGTCGGAGGTCTGCTATCCTCGTGTGGTGCCGTTCGCGGCACATCGCCCCGATAGCTCAGTGGTAGAGCACCTCCATGGTAAGGAGGGGGTCGTCAGTTCAATCCTGACTCGGGGCTCCGACCCGGTGCGCGTGTCGCTCCGGATCTCTGGCGGGGTAGCTCAGTTGGTTAGAGCACACGACTCATAATCGTGGGGTCGCGGGTTCAAGTCCCGCCCTCGCTACACGCAAGGCCCTCTCGTCCAGGATCCCCTGGGTCAGGGGGCCTTCTCTGTTGCCGGCCCCACTTCGATTGCCGGGGCCGACCCGCCGCGCGTTCAGTCTGTCGCCGGCACGTCGGCCGCGACGTTCTCCTGCGCGGCGAACTGGGTGCGGTGCAGCTCCTCGTACCGGCCACCCGCGGCCAGCAGTTCGTCGTGCGTGCCCCGCTCCACGATCGAGCCGTCCTCGACGACCAGGATCACGTCCGCGCTGCGGATCGTGGAGAGCCGGTGCGCGATCACCATCGCCGTCCGTCCCTCGAGCGCCTCGCCGAGTGCTGCCTGCACCGCTGCCTCGGAGGTCGAGTCGAGCGCCGCCGTCGCCTCGTCGAGGATGACGACGCGCGGCTGGGCGAGCAGGAGCCGGGCGATCGTCATCCGCTGGCGCTCGCCCCCGGACAGCCGGTAGCCGCGTTCACCCACCATCGTGTCCAGCTGGTCGGGGAGCGACCGGATCAGCGGCTCGAGCCGTGCGCGGCGGACCGCGTCCCACACCTCGTCGTCGGACGCCTCGGGCCGGGCGAACCGCAGGTTGGAGCGGATGGTCTCGTGGAACAGGTGGCCGTCCTGCGTCACCATGCCGAGGGTGTGCCGCATCGAGGCGAAGGTGACGTCGCGGACGTCCGTCCCGGCCAGGCGCACGGCGCCGCTGTCGACGTCGTACAGGCGCGAGAGCAGCTGTGCGACCGTGGACTTGCCGGCTCCGGACGACCCGACCAGGGCGACGGTCTGCCCCGGTTCGATCCGGAAGGACAGGCCGTGCAGCACCTCCTCGCCGCCGCGGGTGTCGAGCGTCGCGACCTCCTCGAGCGAGGCGAGCGACACCTTGTCGGCGGACGGGTACGCGAACCGGACGTCGTCGAACTCGACGGAGACCGGGCCGTCGGGGATGGTGACCGCGTCGGGCTGCTCCTGGATGAGTGGTTCGAGGTCGAGCACCTCGAAGACGCGCTCGAAGCTGACCACGGCGCTCATGATCTCGACCCGGGCGTTCGCCAGGCTCGTCAGCGGGGCGTAGAGCCGGGTGAGCAGGAGCGCCAGGGTGACGACCTCGCCGGTGTCCAGCCGGCCGGCGAGCGCGAGGAAGCCGCCGAGCCCGTAGACCAGCGCGAGGGCGAGCGCGGAGACGAGCATCAGCGCGGTGAAGAAGACGAACTGGAGCATCGCGGTCCGGACACCGATGTCACGGACCCGGGCAGCGCGCACACGGAACTCCTCGGCCTCTTCGTCGGGTCGGCCGAACAGCTTGACGAGGGTGGCGCCGGGTGCCGAGAAGCGCTCGGTCATCTGGGTGCTCATCGCGGAGTTGTGGTCGGCGGCCTCGCGACGCAGGGCGGCGAGACGGCTCCCCATCCGGCGCGCGGGGACCAGGAACACCGGGAGCATGACGACGGCGAGCACCGTCACGAGCCACGAGGTGCTGAGCATGACGATCAGGGTGAGGACCAGCGCCACGAGGTTCGTGACCACGCCGGACAGCGTGCCGCTGAAGGCCTGCTGGGCGCCGATCACGTCGTTGTTGAGGCGGCTCACGAGCGCACCGGTCCGGGTGCGGGTGAAGAACGCGATGGGCATCTTCTGCACGTGGTCGAAGACGGCGGTGCGGAGATCCAGGATCACGCCCTCGCCGATCCGCGCCGAGTACCACCGCGTCGTCAGCGACACGGCGGCGTCGGCCACGGCCACCAGGGCGATGACCACGGCCAGCCGAACGATCGTCGCGACCTCACCGCGGGCGACGATGACGTCGACCACCTGCCCGGCGAGGACCGGCGTCGCGACCGCGAGGAAGGCGCCGACGACGGAGAGCCCGATGAAGACCAGCAGCTTCGCCCGGTACGGCACAGCGAACGTCATGATCCGCCGGACGGACGCGCGGGAGAACCCGTGCTTGCCGCCCTGCGCGGACGAGATCTTGTACAGCGAGCTCCAGGCTGCGCTCTCCATGCTCATGGCGGTTCCTTTCCGGGGCCCCGGGCCCAACCTAGATGGCTGGCCGGGTCCCCGGTGACCGCTCCCGTGGCGGTGCGCCGCGCGGCCACCCGCCGGAGGCCGTCCGGCGGCCTACTGCGTGCGGTGGGAGCCGGTGTCCGTCCGCGTCGCGAGCACCCCGGCCGCACGGAACGCGTCCTCGACCGCGGCGGTGACCTGCTGCCAGGCGGCCCGTCGCCGGTTCGCTCCGATGCTGCCGCCCGACACGGCCGTGCCGTGCCCGGCCCGGCGCAGGGTGATCGTGGTGGTGGCACCGTCCACGACGGTCGACAGCTCGTACCGGCGGTACTCCCGGGCCGGCTGGACGAGCGCGCCGAGCAGGATCGTGAGCGTCCGGCTGCCCGCCGTCGCGGTCATCGTGCCACCCGTCGACTCGACGTGGTGGCCCGTGCGGCGCAGCGCGGCGGCCGCGACCTCCATGGCGGTGCACCGGTCTCCCGTGTGCACGGCGAACTCCGTCGTGGTGTCCATCGGCCCTCCCCGTCCCGAACGAACCCGTGCCGCACGGCACGTCCCGATTCCCCCGAATCGGTCTCAGACAGTCTAGCTGAAGCGTCCTCATCGATCACCGGCCTCCGGACGGGCCTCGGTAGACTGCCGTGGTGTCAGTGAACCCCGAGCTCGTCGGCAGGACGTTCCCGCCGGCCCAGCCCTACCTGGTCGGCCGCGAGAAGGTGCGCGAGTTCTCGCGTGCGGTCTTCGCGACCAACCCCGTCCACCACGATCCGGACGCCGCACGTGCCGCCGGGTACGACGACGTGGTCGCACCCCCGACGTTCGCCGTCGTCGTGCAGGAGGCCACGCTCGCGCAGCTCCTGAACGAGCCCGACGCCGGCATCGACTTCTCCCGCGTCGTCCACGGCGAGCAGTCCTTCACCTACGACCGGCCGATCGTCGCCGGTGACGAGCTCACCGCGACCCTGACGGTCACCAGCGTGAAGACCCTCGGCGGCAACGCGATGGTCACCGCCCAGAGCACCATGAACGACGCCGAGGGGGAGCACGTCGTCACGGCGACCTCCACCCTCGTGGTCCGAGGAGACGACGCATGACCGCCGCACCCGCCACCGCGCTCGAGGTCGGCACCGTCGTCGCCGAGCGCAACGTGCACATCACGCGCGACTCGCTCGTCCGGTACGCCGGCGCCTCGGGCGACTTCAACCCGATCCACTACCGCGACGACGTCGCCGCCTCGGTCGGCCTGCCCGGTGTGCTCGCCCACGGCATGCTCACGATGGGCATCGCCGTGCAGCCGGTCGCCGAGTGGCTCGGTGACAGCGGCTGGGTCGCGGGCTACGGCGTCCGCTTCACGCGCCCCGTCGTCGTCGACCCGGAGCAGGGTGCCACCGTCGGCATCGTCGCGAAGGTCGGCACCGTCGACGAGGACGGCCGGCCGAAGCGCATCGACCTCACCGTGACCGCCGCCGGGCAGACCGTGCTCGGCAAGGCGCAGGTCACGGTGGTGTTCCGCTGACCGTGTCCGAGCCGGTGCTGGCCGACCTGACGACGCTCCGCGTCGGCGGGGCCGCCACCCGGCTGCTCACGGCCGAGACGACCGACGAGCTCGTCGCCCACGCGCTCGACGCCTTCGACGACCACGAGTGGCTCGTCCTCGGCGGCGGCAGCAACCTGCTGGTCGCCGACCAGGGCTTCGACGGCACCGTCGTGCTGGTCCGGACGACGGGCGTCGACGCCGACCGCGACGCCGACGGCGTCACCGTCCGCGTCGCCGCGGGGGAACCGTGGGACCCGTTCGTCGCCACGACCGTCGCGAACGGCTGGACCGGCCTGGAGGCCCTCAGCGGCATCCCGGGCACCGTCGGCGCGTCCCCGGTGCAGAACATCGGCGCCTACGGGGTCGAACTCGCCGACGTGCTCACCCGCGTCGAGTTCCTCGATGCGGCCACGGGGGAGCGCGCGTGGGTCCCGGCAGCCGAGCTGGCGCTCGGCTACCGCACGTCGACCCTCAAGCACGGTCGGCGCGGTGTCGTGCTGACGGTCGAGTTCCGACTCGGGCTCGCGGGGGAGCACGGCGTGCCCGTGCGGTACGCGCAGCTCGCCGGTTCGCTCGGGGTCGAGCTCGGTGCGCTCGTGCCGCCCACGACCGTCCGCGACGAGGTCCTGCGGCTGCGCGGCTCGAAGGGCATGGTGCTCGACGGGGACGACCACGACACCTGGAGCGCCGGGTCGTTCTTCACGAACCCGATCGTCTCGCCGGCGTTCGCCGAGACCCTGCCGACGGATGCGCCCCGGTGGCCCGCGGGCGACGACGTCAAGCTCAGTGCCGCGTGGCTCATCGAGCACGCCGGCGTGCACCGCGGGTACGCGGTGCCGGGCTCCCGCGCTGCGATCTCGTCCAAGCACACCCTCGCGCTCACGAACCGCGGCGGGGCGACGGCGGCGCAGGTGGCCGAGCTCGCACGGTTCGTGCAGGTGACCGTGCTGAACCGCTTCGGTGTCTCGCTCGTCCCGGAACCCGTCGTGGTGGGGGACCTGCTCGGCTGATCGTCCGCGCGACGGGACGGACGAGCATGACGCACCACGGGCCTCCCGGCACGCAGAACGGGCCACCTCGACGAGGTGGCCCGTTCTGCGTTCCGCGGGGTGTGGTGGGCGCAGCGTCTACGCGAAGAACTTCGCCAGTCGGGCGACGCCCTCGGCGATGTCGTCGTCGCCCAGGGCGTACGACAGGCGCAGGTAGCCGGAGGGGCCGAAGGCCTCACCCGGCACGACCGCGACCTCGGCGTGCTCGAGGATCAGATCTGCCAGCTCGAGCGTGGTCGTCGGGGTGGTGCCGGCCCACTCGCGACCGAGCAGTGCGGTGACGTCCGGGTAGACGTAGAAGGCGCCCTGCGGGGTCGGCGTGCGGAATCCCGGGATCGCGTTGAGGCCGCCGACGATGGCCTTCCGTCGGCGGTCGAAGGCCTCGCGCATGGCGGCGACGGGCTCCTGCGGACCGGTGAGGGCGGCGATCGCGGCGCGCTGCGACACGTTCGAGACGTTCGACGACAGGTGCGACTGCAGGTTCGACGCGGCCTTGACGGCGTCGGCCGGGCCGATGAACCACCCGACGCGCCAGCCGGTCATCGCGTAGGTCTTCGCGACGCCGTTCACCAGGATCGTGGTGTCGGCGAGGGCAGGGACCTCGGCCAGGATGCCGGCGAAACGGACCCCGTCGTAGACCAGGTCCTGGTAGATCTCGTCGCTGATCACCCAGATGCCGTGCTCGAGCGCCCACTCGCCGATGGCCCGGGTCTGCTCGGCGGAGTAGACGGCGCCCGTGGGGTTCGACGGCGAGCAGAACAGCAGCGCCTTGGTCGCCGGGGTGCGGGCGGCCTCGAGCTGCTCGACCGTCACCAGGTAGTCCTGGTCGCTGCCGGCGAAGACCTCGACGGGCTCGCCGCCGGCCAACCGGATGGCCTCGGGGTAGGTGGTCCAGTACGGCGCGGGCAGCAGGACCTCGTCACCGGCGTCGACGATGGTCTGGAACGCCTGGTAGACCGCCTGCTTGCCACCGTTCGTGACGATGACCTGCGACGGCTCGACGGTGACGCCGGACACCCGGGCGGTCTTGTCGGCGATGGCCTGCTTGAGTTCGGGCAGGCCGGTCGCGGGCGTGTAGCGGTGGTTCTTCGGGTCCTGCGCGGCAGCGACGGCCGCGTCGACCACGTGCTGCGGGGTCGCGAAGTCGGGCTCGCCGGCGGCGAACGAGATCACCGGACGACCGGCGGCCTTGAGTGCCTTGGCCTTCGCGTCGACCTTGAGCGTCGCGGACTCGGCGATGGCCGCGATGCGGGATGCGATGCGCGGACGATCGACCGGCGCGGTGGCGGGGGTGTCGACGGACACGTGGGCGGTGGACTCGGGGCCTGGGGCTGCGGTGCTCACGGGGCCCAGCCTACCGGCGCGGCACGCCGTGGAAGGGGCCAAGTGGACACCGTGTGACGGACTCCCGTAGACTCGTCCACCGGAACGCGGATCGGTGACGAACCGTGTCCGAAGGGCGGTGGCTCAATTGGTAGAGCAGCGGTCTCCAAAACCGCAGGTTGCAGGTTCGAGTCCTGTCCGCCCTGCAACTCTGGAAGGGTAGAAGTTGGCGAGCAAAGACATGGAGACGACGGCGGACGACGTCGTCGCCAAGGCGAAGCAGGACCGGGCCGAGCGCCGCGGGCCCATCGCTGCCATCGTGCTCTTCATCCGCCAGGTGATCGGCGAACTGCGCAAGGTCGTGACGCCGACCCGCAAGGAACTCTTCAGCTACACGGGCGTCGTGCTCGTGTTCGTCGTCGTCATGATGATCCTGGTGTCGATCCTCGACTTCGTGTTCGGTCTCGGCGTCGGGTACGTCTTCGGCAACGGGCCCACGGCCTGACCCCGACGTCGACTGCCGTGTGCGGTCGTTCCGAGGAGTACGGTCGCCCGAGACGGCGTCGATCGTGACGGCGTCGCTCGTGACCATGAACGAACGCCACCCCGACCCGAACCACCGAACGGAAAGAATCGACTGTGTCTGACAACTCCCGCGATGACATCGACCTCGCGACGGCTGCCGAGCAGTCCTCCGAGGTCGAGGAGAACCAGGAAGGCGACGTCGAGACCGGCGAAGGACGCTCCGTCGAGTCCGCTGAAGAGCGTGCGATCTCGATCGAGGGCGACGACGACGAGTCCCTCGGCCTCAGCTCCGAGCCCGACGACGGCACCGTCGACTCCGGCCTCGACGAAGCACTGACGGCCCTGCAGGAAGCCCGTGACCCCGAGGCCGACGCCGTCGTGGACGACGCCCTCGAGATCGACTCCACCGACGAGGCCGAGGCCGCCGTCGAGGCAGTCGAGGACGAGGAAGAAGTCGAGCTCGAGTCCGAGACCGCCGCTGAGGCGAACGAGACGCTCGCAGCGGACGAGGCACTCGACGCCGAGGACGAGGACGACGAGCCCGCCGAGGTCGACCCGTACGAGGCCTTCAAGGCCGAGCTGCGGATGAAGCCGGGCAAGTGGTACGTCATCCACTCCTACGCGGGCTTCGAGCGCCGCGTGAAGTCGAACATCGAGAACCGCATGGTCTCGATGTCGATGGAGGACTACATCTACCAGGTCGAGGTCCCGATGGAGGACGTCGTCGAGATCAAGAACGGGCAGCGCAAGCTGGTCACCCGCGTCCGGATCCCCTCGTACGTGCTCGTCCGCATGGACCTCAACGAAGACTCGTGGTCCGTCGTCCGGCACACCCCGGGCGTCACCGGCTTCGTCGGCAACGCGCACAACCCGACGCCGCTCCGTTTCGACGAGGCGTTCGGCATGCTCAAGTCGCTCGTGCAGGTCGCCGAGGCCGCCCCGACCAAGGGCGGCGCGAAGGGCAGCGGACTGCAGGCACAGCCCGCAGCCGAGGTCGACTTCGAGATCGGCGAGACGATCACCATCAAGGAAGGCTCGTTCGCGGGCCTGCCGGGTTCGATCTCGGAGATCAAGCCGGAGAGCGGCAAGCTCACCGTCCTCGTCTCGCTGTTCGAGCGCGAGACCCCGGTCGAGCTCAGCTTCGACCAGGTCACCAAGCTCTAGCGACCACCCAGCTGTAGCGATCACCGAGATCGACTACACTGAACGGGTTTGGGCCCGCGCGCCTCGTGCGAGCGGGCCTTCACCGCTGTCCGGAACGGCCGGACCAGCGGGAGAGTGCACGGATCCCCGTGTGTTCGATTCCAGGAGGAAGACAAGTCATGGCACCGAAGAAGAAGGTCACGGGCCTGATCAAGCTGCAGATCAACGCGGGAGCCGCCAACCCGGCCCCCCCGATCGGTCCGGCGCTCGGTCAGCACGGCGTCAACATCATGGAGTTCTGCAAGGCGTACAACGCGGCGACCGAGTCGCAGCGTGGCAACGTCGTGCCGGTCGAGATCACCGTCTACGAGGACCGTTCGTTCACGTTCGTCCTGAAGACCCCGCCGGCCGCTGAGCTCATCAAGAAGGCTGCTGGTGTGCAGAAGGGGTCCTCGACCCCGCACACGGTCAAGGTCGCGAAGATCTCGATGGACCAGGTCCGTCAGATCGCCGAGACCAAGCAGGCCGACCTGAACGCCAACGACATCGAGCAGGCCGCGAAGATCATCGCCGGCACCGCACGCTCGATGGGCATCACGGTCGAGGCCTAAGCACCGATCGGGCTCCGGCCCACCACCAGACACCTTTCCGTGGGAGAGCCTCGCCGGCTCGCCAACCACGTATCTCGCAAGGAGACCACCATGGCGAAGAAGTCCAAGGCCTACCAGGCCGCGGCCGCGAAGATCGAGGCCGACAAGTTCTACACCCCGACCGAGGCCGTTGCCCTGGCCAAGGAGACCGGTTCCTCGAAGACCGACTCCACGGTCGAGGTCGCGCTGAAGCTCGGCGTGGACCCCCGCAAGGCCGACCAGATGGTCCGCGGCACGGTCATCCTGCCGCACGGCACGGGCAAGACCGCCCGCGTCATCGTCTTCGCGACGGGTGCGGCTGCTGAGGCCGCCATCGCCGCCGGTGCCGACGAGGTCGGTGGCGACGAGCTCATCGCGAAGGTCGCCGAGGGCTACACCTCGTTCGACTCCGCCGTCTCGACCCCGGAGCTCATGGGCAAGGTCGGTCGTCTCGGTAAGGTGCTCGGCCCGCGTGGCCTCATGCCGAACCCGAAGACCGGCACCGTGACCCCGAACGTGGCGCAGGCCGTCAACGACATCAAGGGCGGCAAGATCGAGTTCCGCGTCGACAAGCACGCCAACGTGCACTTCGTCGTCGGCAAGGCCTCGTTCACGCCGGAGCAGCTCGACGAGAACATCTCGACCGCGCTCGAGGAGATCAACCGCCTCAAGCCGTCGTCCTCGAAGGGCCGTTACGTCATGAAGGGCGCCGTCTCGACGACCTTCGGACCCGGCATCCCGCTGGACGTCAACAGCATCTGAGTCCACTGACTCACGGGTCCTCCGACCCATGGAAGGGCCCGCACCGGCAACGGTGCGGGCCCTTCCTGCACGTCGTCGCCGTGTCCCGATAACGTGGTGCCGTGCGCACCCTCGTGAACTCGCTCCGACTGATCGCCGTCATCGCCATCGTCGTCGCGGTCGTGGCGCAGTGGCTCGAGAGCTCGCAGACCCCGACCTACTCGTTCTGGAACTTCTTCGGCTACTTCACGATCCAGTCGAACCTGATCATCGCCGTGGCCCTCGCGGTGACGCTCGTCGCCGCGGCCCGTCGCAAGCGGGCGGACCTCGCCGTCTCGGTGCTCCGTGGCGCCGCGACGGTGTACATCGCAACGACCGGCATCGTCTACAACACGCTGCTCACGGGCGCGAACGTGTCGGCCTCGGTGCCGTGGTCGAACGACATCGTGCACAAGATCATCCCGGTGTACGCGGTGCTCGACTGGCTGCTGTTCTCGGACCGCGCACGGCTGCTGCTCCGCCACGTGTGGTGGTTCCTGCTCTACCCGGCGGTCTGGACCACCGTGGTGCTCGTCCGCGGCGCGACCGACGGGTGGGTGCCGTACCCGTTCCTCGATCCGGCGCAGGGCTACGGCGTCGTCGCGATCTACGTGGTCGGGATCGCGGTCTCGATCACGCTGCTCGGCATCCTCGTCGTCGGGATGAGCAGGCTGCGGCTGGTGAAGGTCTAGGAGCGGAAACCGCGGAGCTTGTCGAGCACCAGGTCGGCGAGCTGCACCAGCCCGCGGATCTGGTCGTCGTCGCGGTCGACCCAGCGGCACTCGGGTTCGTCGGCGACCGGCACGAACCCGTCGTGGCGTTCCCAGACGAACAGGGTGCGGTCGGCACCGAGCACGTACTGCTGCCACCAGATCTGCCGGAGGTAGTGCCGGGGGATGCTCCGCCAGGCCTTGCCGGTGGTCTTGATCTCGGCGAGCACCACGCGGGACGATTCGTCGACCCCGACGCCGTCCGGGGTGGCGAGGTGGGCGCGGTTCGCAGCGGCGTGGAAGAGGTGTGCCGAGGGCTGGATGCCGTGGGTGGCGGCCACCCAGGCGGCGATGACCGGTTCGCGGTCCTTGCCGTGCTCGGTGAACGCGTTGCCGGAGAACCGGGAGCCGTAGCGCTTCTCGGTGACGACGGCCTCGACGGCGCGCAGTGAGGCCAGCCGGGCGACGTCGGTGGCGGTGATGCCCATGGCGCGGGCGCGGAGCCAGGCGACGCGGTCCGAGGAGTGCGCGACGATGCGCTCGGTGTGGCCACGCAGGGCGGTGAACGCATCACGCGCAGCCGGGACCGGCGTACCGGGGGCGGGATGCGCCTCTCCCCACGAGCTCGGCCCGCCCGCCGCTTCGCGACGCCCGGGTACCGGCTCGCGTGGGCCCAGACCGGGGTCCAGGTCGCCCCACAGGGTGGGCTGCACGATCGTCACCCGACGATTGTCCCCCCGACCACCGGCAAGACCGAAACCGACGCGCTCACGCGACCGCGGGTGTGCGTCAGGAGACGAGTTCGCGGCCCTCGGCGAAGGCGACCAGCTCGTCGACCCCGGCGGGGGAGAGGGCGTAGCCGATGGCGAGGGCCGCGGCGCCCTGCAGCGCGGCGAGGGACCCGGCGCGGGACTGCACGATGACGAGGTGCTCACTGGCCAGGGGCATCGAGCGGGAGTAGACGACCTCGCGGACTCCGGCGAGCAGGTGCTCACCGGCCTGCGTGATCGATCCACCGAGTGCGATGACGGACGGGTTGATGAGCGAGATGCACGTCGCGAGGACTTCACCGATGTCCCGACCGGCCTGTCGTACGGCGTAGATCGCGTCGAGGTCCGACCGGTTCACCAGGTCGATCACGTCCGCACCCGTGTGCGCGTCGTGCCCCTTCGCGCGGAGTGCGCGGGCGATGGCCGGACCGGAGGCCACGGCCTCCAGGCAGCCGGTGTTGCCGCAGTGGCAGGGGACGTCGCCGGCGCGGGAGACCCGCACGTGGCCGATGTCACCCGCGGTTCCCTGGGCGCCGCGCTGCAACCGGCCCTCGGAGACGATGCCGGACCCGATGCCGGTGGCGACCTTCACGAACAGCAGGTGGTCGACGTCCGGCCAGCCGTGCTCCCGCTCGCCGAGGGCCGCGATGTTGACGTCGTTGTCGAGCAGGACGTGGGCGGCGATGTGCTGACGGAGCCACGAGGGCACGTCGAAGCCGTCCCAGCCGGGCATGATCGGCGGGTTGGCCGGGCGGCCCGTGGAGAACTCGACCGGTCCGGGGACGCCGATGCCGATCGCGATGACGTCCTGCCGACTGCGCCCGACCTCGGCGAGCAGGTCGTCGATCGTCTCGACGAGCCAGGACAACGTCGGTACCGGACCGGCGGCGATGTCGATCCGGGCCTCGCGGGTGGCGAGTGGTGCCGCGACCAGGTCGGTCACGGCGACGCGACCGTGCGAGGCGCCGAGGTCGGCGGCGATCACGAGCCGGGCGCGGGGCTTCAGCGCCACCTGGGCGGGCGGACGGCCGCCGGTGGAGACGGCGGTGTCCACGGCGCCGACCAGCCCGATGTCGATCAGGGAGTCGAGGCGCACGCCGATGGTGGAGCGTGCGAGTCCTGTCAGTGCGGCGAGCTCGGCCCTGGTGCGCGGCACGCCGTCGCGGAGGATCTGGAAGAGCTCGCTCGTCCCGACCGGAGGCGACGCTGCCGTCCGGTTCAAGTCGACCATGTGGGGAGTGAAGCACACATCGTTCGCGCCACGCAATGAAGTCCGTCGACATTCCTCGGACTTCTGCTTGACCGCCGACAAAAGTGCTCGTAGTGTGACGATCGGTCAGTGACGACCGCACCATCTCGACGAGGAGAACCCCTGGTGACCCAACCGCTCTCGGTCCAGCTCTACACGGTCCGCGATGCCCTCAGTGCCGATCTGCCCGGCACCCTGCAGCGCATCGCAGACATCGGCTACACGAACGTCGAGGCCTTCGGCTTCGTCGACAACGCCGACGAACTCGCCGCCGCCCTCCGCGACGCCGGCCTCGCCGCCCCGAGCGGCCACGCCCGTCTGCTGGACGCCGGCGAGCAGGACCTCGAGCGCATCTTCCACGCCTCCACCACCCTCGGCTTCGGGACCCTCATCGACCCGCACATCGATGAGTCCCGCTGGACCACCCGCGAGGACGTCGAGGCGATCGCCCGCGAACTCAGCGCCCTCGCCCCGCGCGCCGCCGACCACGGTCTGGTGCTCGGCTACCACAACCACGCGTTCGAGTTCTCGAACCGCATCGACGGCGTCAGCGCCTACGAGGTCTTCGCCGACGCCCTGTCCGACGACGTCGTGCTCGAGCTCGACACCTACTGGGTGCAGGTCGGCGGGGACGACCCGGTCGCGGTCATCGGCAAGTACGGCGACAAGGTCCAGTTCCT
Organism: Curtobacterium sp. MCLR17_045; assembly: GCF_003234405.1. NCBI lineage: Bacteria > Bacillati > Actinomycetota > Actinomycetes > Micrococcales > Microbacteriaceae > Curtobacterium > Curtobacterium sp. MCLR17_045. The sequence goes on along the minus strand of NZ_QKTB01000010.1, from coordinate 76,368 downwards.
GCACGTCAAGGACGGCGACGGCTCGCACGACGACAAGCAGCAGGTCGCCGTCGGCAACGGCATCATGCCGATCCGCGACATCATCGCCGCGGCGCCCGACGCACTGCACGTCGTCGAGCTCGACGACCACGAGGGTGACGTCTTCCAGGCCGTCGCCGACTCCTACACGTTCCTCGAGGGGGCCCGCGCATGACCGACACCACGACCGCCGCTGCGACGGCGACCGACAGCACCACCCGCACCGGCCCCGTCGGCGTCGGCGTCATCGGCGCCGGGGTCATCTCGGACCAGTACCTGTCGAACCTCACCGTCTTCCCCGACGTGACCGTCCGCTTCATCGCCGACATCGACCTGCCACGCGCCGCCGCCCAGGCCGAGAAGTGGGGCGTCCCCGGATCGGGCACCGTCGAGGAGCTCCTGGCCGACGACGACATCGAGATCGTCGTGAACCTGACGATCCCGGCCGCCCACGTCGAGGTCGCGCTGCAGGCCCTGGCCGCCGGCAAGCACGTCTGGGGCGAGAAGCCCTACGCCCTCGACCGTGCCAGCGCCGCCGAGCTCCGCGACGCCGCGGCCGCCGCGGGCAAGACCGTCAGCGTCGCCCCGGACACGTTCCTCGGCGCCGGCCTGCAGACCGCGCTCCGCACCATCCGCGACGGCCGCATCGGCACGCCGCTGAACGGCCTGACGCTCTTCCAGAGCCCCGGGCCCGAGTCGTGGCACCCGAGCCCCGAGTTCCTCTTCGCGTACGGTGCCGGTCCGCTGTTCGACATCGGCCCGTACTACATCACCACCCTCGTCCAGACGTTCGGACCGGTGAAGAAGGTCACGGCCACCGCGTCGAAGTCCCGCGCCACCCGCACCATCGGCTCCGGGCCGAAGGCCGGCACCGAGTTCCCGGTGGACGTCCCAACGAACCACTCCGCGCTGATCGAGTTCGAGAACGGCGGGAGCGCGCAGAGCGTCTTCTCGTTCGAGTCCGACCGCGGCCGCACCGGCTTCGTCGAGATCGCTGGGGAGACCGGCACCGTCGTGTTCCCCGACCCGAACAACTTCGACGGCGACACCGAGCTGTACGCCCTCGGTTCCGAGGAGCCCGAGACGATCCCCGCGGTCGGCTCCACCTACTCGCGCGGCACCGGCGTGGTCGACCTGGCCCGCTCGCTGCGGGCCGGCGACGAGAACCGCGTCCCCGGTGCGCTCGCCTTCCACGTCCTCGACGTGATGGTCTCCATCGCCGAGGCGGCAGAACGTGGCGAGGCGGTGCTCGTCGAGAGCACCGTGTCGCCCTCCCCGACCCTCCCCGAGGGCTGGGACCCCGCGGAACGCACCCTGGCCTGACCGCCAGGGCGCTGCCCGCAACCCACAGCAGCACCCGACCAGCACCATCCGCAGCACCAGCTCCACCTCTGCACCATCCCTGCACCATCTCAACGACGAGAAAGTAGAGAGTCATGCGCACTGCCATCCGCGCACTGGCCATCACCGCGGCCGCCGCACTCACCGTGTCCGGCCTCGCAGCCTGCTCCTCCGGATCGTCCGGCAACTCCGGCGACTCGAAGACGCTCACCTACTGGGCGTCCAACCAGGGCACGTCCCTGCAGAACGACAAGGAGGTACTGACCCCCGTCCTCAAGAAGTTCACCAAGGAGACCGGGATCAAGGTCGACCTCCAGGTCATCGGCTGGAACGACCTGCAGAACAAGATCCAGACCGCCGTCACCTCGGGCCAGGGCCCGGACGTCGTCAACATCGGCAACACCTGGGCGACCTCGCTCCAGGCCACCGGCGCCTTCCAGGAGTTCGGTGACGCCGAGATGAAGGCGATCGGCGGCGAGGACAAGTTCGGCAAGGTCGCCCTGTCCACCGGTGGCGCGCCCGACAAGACGGTCACGAGCGTCCCGCTCTACGGCCTCGCGTACGGCCTGTACTACAACAAGAAGATGCTGTCGGACGCCGGCATCACCCCGCCCACCACGTGGGAGGAGATGGTCTCGGCCGCCGAGAAGCTGACCAAGGGTGACACCTACGGCTTCAGCCTCGCGGGCGGTTCGTACACCGAGAACTCGCACTTCGCGTTCATCAACTCGGCGCAGAACGGTGGCGAGTGGTTCGACAAGGACGGCAAGCCGACCTTCACCTCGAAGGCCAACGTCGACGGCATCAAGCGCTACCTCGACCTCATGCAGGACGCGAAGGTCGCCAACCCGTCGAACGCGCAGTACGACAACGCGACGCAGTCGACCACGGACTTCGCGAAGAAGAAGGCCGCGTTCATCCTCAACCAGAACAACGCGAACGCGACCATCGAGTCCCTCGGCATGAAGTCGTCCGAGTACGGCGTGGTGGCGCTGCCCGCCCCGAGCGGTGGCGAGCAGATCGCCTCGTTCCCGGCCGGCATCAACCTGTCGGTGTTCAAGAACACGAAGAACAAGGACGGCGCGCTCAAGTTCGTCAAGTACATGACGAGCATGGACACGCAGACGACGCTGGACAAGCCGTACTCGGCTCTGCCGGTGCTCGCCGAGGCTGCTGACTCCGTCACGGACGAGCAGACGAAGACGTTCCTCGACATCTACAACAACAAGGCGAAGCCGCTCCCGCTGGTGCCCGCCGAGGACCAGTTCGAGTCCACGGTCGGCAAGGCGATGAACGACATGTTCGCCAAGATCGCGACCGGTTCCAAGGTCTCCGAGGCCGACATCAAGTCGGCCCTGCAGACCGCCCAGGACCAGGTGTCCCAGGCCGCCGGTTGATCCACCCTGGAGGCCCGGGTCGCGTCCGACGGACGCGCCCGGGCCTCCGCCCCTGACGCTCCAGGGCCGACCATCCGTCGGCCGTGAGGCACACGCCCCGGAGCCGACCACGCGTCGGCCGTGCGGCTGACGCCTCACGCACCCCGCGCCTCCCGGCCGCTGCCACGGCCGCGCGGACCGCACCTGCACGCCCCTCCTGCCGAAAGGCCCCACCAGATGTCCACGACGGTCCTGCCCGACTCGGAGCGCATCGACCTGACGCACACGAAGGCCCCGACGATGTCGGGCCGTCCGCCAGGTCGCAAGCGCAAGACCCACTGGCTGCCCTACGCGCTCGTCGCGCCGGCCATCCTGTTCGAGCTGCTCATCCACATCGTCCCGATGCTCACCGGCATCTGGATCTCGTTCATCCAGCTCACCAAGTACTTCATCGCGAACTGGGGTGCCGCGCCCTTCGCCGGGTTCCGGAACTACCAGGTCGTCGTCGACTTCGACCAGGCGATCGGCCGCGGGGTCCTCAACTCGTTCCTCATCACGTGCGCCTTCACGGTCCTCGTGGTCGGGCTGTCCTGGACCTTCGGCATGGCCGCAGCCGTCGCGCTGCAGAAGCCGTTCGCCGGACGCGGGCTCTTCCGCACCCTGTTCCTCGTGCCCTACGCGCTGCCGATGTACGCCGGCGTCATCACCTGGAAGTTCATGTTCCAGCGTGACTCGGGGGCCCTGAACCACCTGCTCGTCGACCAACTCGGGCTGTTCGGCGGCAACGCCCCGTTCTGGCTCATCGGCAACAACGCCTTCGTGGCCGTCGTCGTCGTGGCGATCTGGAAGACCTGGCCGTTCGCGTTCCTGATGCTCATGGCCGGCCTGCAGTCGGTGCCGAACGACGTGTACGAGGCCGCCTCGGTCGACGGTGCCAAGCCGTTCCGCCAGTGGCGCTCGATCACGCTGCCGATGGTCCGCCCCGTCAACGTGACGCTCGTGCTCGTGATGTTCCTGTGGACGTTCAACGACTTCAACACGCCGTTCGTGCTGTTCGGCTCGACCGCTCAGCCGCCCGCCGCGGACCTGCTGAGCTTCCACATCTACAACGCGTCGTTCATCACCTGGAACTTCGGTTCCGGTGCCGCGATGAGCGTCCTGCTCCTGCTCTTCCTGCTCGTCGTCACCGGCATCTACCTCGCCGTGACCAACCGGAGGTCCGTCCGTGCGTGAGACAACTGGCGCCAAGTCCTTCAAGATCATCACCCTGGTCGTCCTGACGCTGTTCACGGTCGTGCCGCTCTACGTGATGATCACCACGGCCATCAAGCCCCTCGGCGACGTGCAGGACAACTTCACGTGGATCCCGTCGCGGATCACCTTCCAGCCGTTCATCGACATGTGGTCGACGGTGCCGCTCGGTCGGTACTTCATCAACTCGCTCGTGGTCTGCACGGTGGCGACGGTGTTCTCGCTGATCATCGCGACGTTCGCCGCCTACGGTGTCTCGCGCTGGAACTTCAAGGGCAAGAGCACCTTCACCACCGCGGTGCTCTCCACGCAGATGTTCCCCGGCGTGCTGTTCCTGCTGCCGCTGTTCCTGATCTTCACGAACCTCGGCAACACCCTGGGCATCCAGCTCGTCGGGTCGTGGCTCGGTCTGATCATCACGTACCTGACGTTCACGCTCCCGTTCTCGATCTGGATGCTGGCCGGGTACTTCGAGACCATCCCGCGCGAACTCGACGAGGCCGCGATGGTCGACGGTTCGGGCCCGATGGGCGCGCTGTTCCGGGTCATCCTGCCGTCGGCCCGTCCGGGTCTGGTGGCGGTCGGGATCTACTCGTTCATGACGGCCTGGGGTGAGGTCCTCTTCGCCTCGGTCATGACGAACGGCCTCGGTTCGACCCTGGCGGTCGGTCTGCAGCAGTACTCGACGCAGACGAACGTGTACTGGAACCAGGTCATGGCGGCGTCGCTCGTCGTGTCGATCCCGGTCGTGGCCGCGTTCCTCGTGGTCCAGCGCCAGTTCGTCGCCGGCCTGACCGCGGGTGCCGTGAAGTAGGCGGAGCCTTTCCGCAAGGCCTCCTTCCGCAAGACACCGGTGTTCGCGCTCGACGCCCCCGCATGACGCGGTGCGCAGCGTGGACACCGGTGTTTTGCCGTTCCCCACCCACCGACCCCGACGACTCCGACCACCCGACGACCGACAGGATGGAACCATGAGCGACGAGACCCGCGGGCGGCAGCTGCTGCCCGGACAGACCAGCCGCGTGCACGTGTACGACGTCGAGTCCCGCACCTCGCGGCTCGTGTTCGAGTCGGCGACGGTGCTCGTCGAGGCGCCGAACGTCCTGGACGCCGAGACCCTGGTGCTCAACGGCGACGGCGACCTGTGGCTGCTGCGACTGCCGTCGGCCGACAGCGGCACCGTGCTCGACGAGACGGCGCTCGTGCCGGTGCCGATGGACGGCGTCGACGAGATCAACAACGACCACGTGCTCGACCCGTCCGGCACCTCGATCGTGGTGAGTGCCCGCGACGGCGAGCTGTACCGCGTCCCGCTGCCCGAGGGCGGCCCCGCGACCCGGATCACCGACGTCGCAGCGGCCCTGCCCACCAAGCGGAAGTTCTACCTGCACGGCATCGCCCCCGACGGGAGCGCCCTCGCGGCGATCGTGGGGGAGCTGTCCGAGGACGGCGTCTGGACCACCGACGTCGCGATGGTCGACCCGGAGACCGGCGAGCCGACGTTCGTCACCCGGGACGAGCACGCCGACGACGGCTACACCATCAGTCCGGCCGGCGGGATCCTGCTCTGGAACACCGAGCGGTTCACCCCCGGCACCGCGCAGCTGGCCGTGCGCTGGCCCGGGCACGACAGCCCCGTCCGCCTGACGAACGACGACCGGGTGAACTGGTTTCCGCACCTGTCCCCGGATGCCGCACACCTGCTCTACCTGTCGTACGAACCTGGCGTGCAGGGCCACCCAGCCGACCACCGCGTCGAGCTCCGGCTGCTGCCGGGGTCGCTCGTCCGGGGTGCCCGGATCGCGGTCCAGCCGGAGACCCTGGTGGCCCTCGACGGCGGGCAGGGGACGGTCAACGTGCCACCGTGGGCCCCGGACTCGACGTGGTTCGCGTACTGCGACTACCCGGCGGCGGGATAGCGGGAGCGGCGGCGGTCGCGGGGCCCGGCGGCGTCTTCACGCGCTGCGCGACAGTCCACGCTCCGCCGGACGCGTGGACTGTCGCTGAGCGCGAAACGCGATCGGACGCCCCGCGCCTGCCCGCGCGCCTGCGCCTGCGCCCGCCCCGCTAGACCTCGCGGACCTGCCCCTGCTTGATGTGCAGGCGCCGCTCGGCACGCTTCGCGACCCACGAGTCGTGCGTGACGATGACGACGGTCAGTCCGCGCTCCCGCCACTGCTTCTCGATGAGCGCCATGATCTCGTCGCGGGTCGACTCGTCGAGCGCACCCGTCGGCTCGTCTGCGAGCAGCACGCTCGGGTTCTTCACCAGCGCCCGGGCGATCGCCACGCGCTGCTGCTGGCCGCCGGACAGCTCGGCCGGCAGGTGCTCCATCCGCTCACCCAGACCGACCTCGCGGAGCGCAGCGACCGCACGCTCGCGGACCTCGCTCCGCGACCGGTTCGCGAGCGACCCCGCGAACGCCGTCTCGACGTTCTCGAGCGCCGTCAGCGTCGGGATCAGGTTGAAGCTCTGGAACACGAAGCCGATCTCGGTCGCCCGCAGGTCGGTCAGCGCGCCGTCGCCGAGCTTCGCCACGTCGCGGTCGCCACCGAGGTGGATCGACCCGGCACTCGGCCGGTCGAGTGCCCCGAGCATCTGCAGCAGCGTCGACTTGCCGCCGCCGGTCGGCCCCTGGACGGCCACGAGCTGCCCCTGTGGGATCGTCAGGTGGACGTTCGTCAGGGCGGTGACGGTCCGGTTCTTCTGCTGGTAGGTCTTGCTGACGTTCGTCAGCCGGTACATCGGACTGGAGGCACGGCTCGCCTCCGCCTCGCCGGTCGCGGTGTCGGTGCTGGTCACGGTTGCTCCTGTCGTCGGTTCGGTCGTGTCGGTGCGGCCGGGCATCAGGCCACGCTCCGGAGCGCCTCGGCCGGACGGAGCCGGCTCGCACGCCAGCCGCCGAGCGCGCCCGCGATGAGGCCGCCGAGGATCGCGAGGCCGATCGCCAGCAGGATGATCTCGACGGTCACCGGGGCGTGCAGGACCACGTCGGTCGTCGACGCGGTGCTCGCGCCGCCGCCGAAGCCTCCTGCCGGTGCACCGCCCGTCGTGCCGCTGCCCGCGGCCGCGGTCGCTGCGCCGCCGGGCATGCCGCCACCGCCACCGCCACCGGCACCCCCGCCGGTCGTGCTCGAGGCGCTCGCCGAGATCGTCGGACTGATGACGTTCACGACGAGGATGCCGATCAGGCCGGCCGCGGCGCCGAGCACGCCGCCGATCAGGCCCTGCACCAGGGACTCGCCGGCCACCTGTCGGGTGATGCGGCCGTTCGACCAGCCGATCGCCTTGAGGGTCCCGAACTCGCGGGTGCGGCGGGTCACGCCGGAGATCGTGAAGAGGATCGCGATGAGGAACGCCGCGGCGAGCACGACGATCGACAGCCACTTGCCGAGGTTCGAGACCAGGCTCGACGCGGTGCTGAGCGACCCGGACACGCTCGAGGCCAGGTCGGCCTCGGTGGAGACGGTGGCGCTCGTCAGCTTCGCCTGCAGAGCAGACTTGATCGTGCTGACGTCGGACGAGGACTCGGCGGAGACGTAGATCGAGGTGACCTTGCCGTCGAGGTCGGCCAGCGCCTGCGCGGTGTCGAGCGGGATGTAGGTGTTCGAGCCCGTGGTCGAGGCCGAGCCGGTGGAGCTGACGATGCCGATGACGGTGAAGTCGGTGCCGCCGATGTCGACGGTGCCGCCGACCGCCTTGGACTCCCTCTTCGCGTACGACGCATCGAGCACGACGACGTCCTTGCCCGCGTCCTTCGCGGCGAAGGTGCGCCCCTTCGTGAGCTCGGTGCTCGTGAGCGGACCGACCGTCGCGCCGGACACCGGGATGCCGGTCACCGTGGACGAGTCGACGCTGAACGACCCACCGCCGAACCCGCCGCCACCGCCGGTGTCCCCGCTCGGCGGGCCCTGCTGGGTGGTGCTGTCGCTGCTGCTGTCCGTGCTGCTGTCGTCGGTCGACTGCTGCTCGACCTGGCCGGAGAACGTGCTGTTCTCGAGGGTCAGGACACCCGTTGCGGCCTTGACGCCGTCGGTGCTCGTGATCGTGGACAGGTTCGCGGCGTTCAGGGTGCTCGTGCCGCGCGCGACCGCGAGCCGCGACTGCGCCAGGTCGGTCGAACCGCTCTCGTCGTCGCTGTCGCCCTGGCTGCCGAAGTCGAAGCTCGGACGCCCGCCGTTCGTCGACGCCGTCGCGGTCTTGGTGACGGTGATGTCGGTGCCGACGCCGTACACGGACTGCAGGACGCTCGACTGCGCTGCCTGCACGCCACCCGAGATCGACGACACGATCACCACGAGGGCGATGGCCAGGGCCATCCCGATCGCGATGATGACCGTCTGCTTCTTGCGGTTCGTGAGTTCGCGCCTGAGGTAGGTCAGGAACATGGTTCTCCTCGGTGGTGGCCGGCTGGGGTCACCGGCCGCGCAGAGCACGCGGCGGGGCCGACGGAGGAGAAGCTAGGCACGCTGTCGATGACCGACCCATCGCGCACCTATGAGGCGACTAAGGCAGGGTCAGCCGACGTCGCCGTACCGCTGGCGCAGGTGCTCCGCGTACCCGCCGGGGGTCCGGCCGGCGAAGCGCCCGCTCGTCACCACCGGCAGGTCGACGGTGGCGTCCACCCGGAAACCGAGCGCCCGTGCCCGGGCCACCAGCCGCGCGTCCTCGTGCTCCGGCACGGGGTCGAACCCGCCGAGACTGACGTACGCCGCGGCGAGCACGCCGAGGTTCGCGCCGTGCACGTGGCCGAGGGCGGCACCGGGCGGGTGCGCCAGCGTCCAGCGGTCGAGCACCGCGGGCGCCAGGTCGTCCGGGTCGGGGACGACGGCGCCGACGAGTACGTGCGCACCAGCGGTGAGGGCGTCGGACTGCTGGACGAGCCACCGCTCGTGCACGCGCGAATCGGCGTCGGTGTGGGCGAGCCACCGGGCAGCCGGGTCGCCGTCGTGCACACGGAGCGCGTGCGTCGCCCCGATGGTCCGTGCCCGACCGACCCCGACACGGTCCGTGGTCAGGACGTCGACGGGGTACCGATCAACCACCGAAGCGGTGCCGTCCGTGCAACCGTCGAGCACCACCGTGACGGCGGCGTCGAATCCGGGTCGCTCCGCGGCGAGCCGGTCGACGGCCACCAGGAGCGCGTCGAGGCACGCGGCGATCCGGTCCGCCTCGTCGTGCGCGGGGACGACGACGTCGATGCGTGCACGCGGTTCCGGTCGGGTCACCGGATGATCCCCTCGGCCCGGGCCACCGAGGTGACCGCCGGGCCGGGCAGGACGCTCAGGACGAAGTCCTCCTCCACGTGTCGGAGCAGAGCGGGACGCGGCCACCGTTCGGTCAGCCGTGCGTCCACCGCGTCACCGCTCGACACGGCTTCGTCGTCGGGGTGCCGCCAGTGACAGGCAACGAGCACGCCGTCGTCGTCGAGTGACCCGAGCACACGGTCGATCGTCGCGTCGAGGTCGGCTGGTGACAGGTAGTACCCGACCTCGGACATCACCACCAGGTCCCAGCGCCCGTCCGGCCACTCCGCCGGCAGGGTAGCCTGCACGAACCGCGCGGTCGGGGCGCGGCGGGCAGCACGCTCCAGCGGCGCCGCCGAGATGTCGGTGCCGAGGACGTCGTCCGCGCGGTCGGCGAGAGCAGCGGTCAGGACTCCGGTCGCGCAGCCGAGCTCGAGCGCCGACCGGTAGCGCGGGCGGGGGAGCGCCGCCAGCGTCACGGCACGCTTGCGCTGCTCGTACCAGGATCCGTCGAAGTCCCACCCCTCTGGCTTCCGGTCGTAGTGGGCGTCGAACGACTCGCGCGACCGCGACGCGGCGGACTCCGGTGCGAAGAACCACTCCGTCGTCCGCAGGTGGTGGGCGGCGTGCCGGTCGTCGACGATCGCCTCGTCTCCCGGTGCGTCCGACAGGGGCCGGGTCTGCGACGGATAGGCGTCGACAGCGGAACGCTTCCGGGCGACGAGGTCGTCGGGCAGCGCGAGGGCCCGGACGTCGTCCCACGGGGCGACGGAGTGGTCCGGGTCGTCCCAGTGCCAGGCCCAGATCGGGTACGCGAGCAGGTCGACGTCGGGGGCGCTCGCCGCCGCGGCCTCGGAGACCTCGCCCACGATGCGGTGGTCACGGTGCCCGTCCCCGCGCCACGGCGCGACGAGCAGCACGGGGCGGGCGGCGTCGGCGAGCACCGTGTCGAGGCTGTCGACGACACGGTCTCGGTGTTCGCGGGTCGTGCCGTCCGGGATTCCCACCGAGGTCGACGTCACGTCGAGGTGCAGGGTGCGCAGGGCCGCAACGAACTCGTCGTCACGGGCGGTGGCGAGTGCGTCCGGGGTCGTCGTGGGGGAGTCCGGGTGGGAGCGCTCGCCGCGGGTGAGGAGCAGCACGTGCACGGGGATGCCGACGGCTGCAGCGGCCGCGATCAGACCACCGGCGCCGAGGGTCTCGTCGTCGGGGTGGGGCGCGACGACCACCACCGACCCGGTGCCGGAGAGGTCGATCGCCGGTGCGTCCAGGCCGTCGAGGAACCCCGTCCACGCCGCCGGGTCGGTGCCCGGCTCGCGGTGGTCGAAGCTCACCACGCGACACCGCCCCGCTCGAGCACCATCCGGCCGATGCGGGCGAGGTCCCGCGCGCCGTGGTCCTGCAGGACGTAGAGCTCGAGGTCGGCGACCCGCGCGGCGACTGCGGGGTCGGCGGTCAGTGGAGCCGGGCCGATCGTCGAGACCACCCGCTCGCGCACGGCGTCGACCGAACGGCGCACCCGCGACCGGACGGTCTGGGCGAGCAACCGCCAGTCGGTGTCGTCGGAGGCCGGGTCGGAGTCGTCGATCCGGGCGGCGGCGTCGGCGAGGGCGTCCTCCGCGTCGGCGAGGTCGGCCACGGTGGCGCCGAGGGCGGCCTGCAGCAGCTCGGACTCCGGGTGCGCCGACGCGGTGTCACGGAGCACCCGGGCGAGCCCGACTGCACCGCCCCACCAGCAGGCCGCGACGCCGATGCCGCCCCAGGCGAAGCCCGGGCGTCGCAGGTACCAGCCGGGCGCCCCGACGGGTCGTGCCCGGACGCCGTCGAAGTCGACCGGACCGCTCGGCACGTCCGGCATGCCTCGTGCGGCCCAGGCCTCGTCGTGCGCGGTGACCCCGGGCTGTCGCAGGTCCACGGCGACGAGGACCCGCTCGTCGCCCAGGTGCGCGGTGACCAGGGCGTGCGAGAGCGTCGAGGCGAGCGAGCACCACGGCTTCGTGCCGCGCAGCAGGACCGTGCCGTCGTGCTGTGGTGCGGCGTCGAGTCGGAGGCCCGGCCCCTCGGCCGCGAAGACGCCCCAGGTCGAGCCGTCCGGGGCGTCGACCCCGGCCTGCGCGAGGATCCCGAGCGCGTCCAGGTGCGGCTCGACGGTGCGGGCGGTGGCGACGTCCGCCGCGGCGACCGCGGCGAGCGTGCCGAAGAACCCGCCGGCCGCACCGGCGGACAGGGGTGGGGTGGTGGCGGCGACCGCCCGCGCGACCGTCAGGCGGTCCGTCGATGGCGAGCCGGGCCTCCCGGTCGTCCGTTCGATCCGCGCGGTGTCCAGGTGCCGGGCCGACGGGGGCCAGGCTGCAGATCGCAACATGCTCCCAACGTACGGAGCGGCAGACGTGGACGTGTCCTCGATCCACAGAACGCACTGGGCCGCGCCACAGACGACTCATAGGAACTTCTCGATACTCGAAGACGTGACCATCTCCCAGCCCGCAGCAGCCCCGCGCCTCACGCGTGCCGACGGAACCCCGTTGCGCATCCTGGTCGTCGACGACGAAGCCAGCCTCACCGACCTGTTGTCCATGGCGCTCCGCTACGAGGGCTGGGACGTCAAGAGCGCGAACGGCGGGCAGGACGCCCTGACGACCGCGCGGGAGTTCAAGCCCGACGCGATGGTGCTCGACGTGATGATGCCGGACCTCGACGGGTTGCAGGTGCTGAGCCGGCTGCGGCAGAACAACGACGACACCCCGGTGCTGTTCCTCACCGCGAAGGACTCCGTCGAGGACCGCGTGACCGGGCTCACCGCGGGCGGCGACGACTACGTCACCAAGCCGTTCTCCCTCGAGGAGGTCGTGGCGCGGCTGCGTGGGCTCATCCGCCGCTCGCAGATCTCGATCTCCGAGGCCGGGGACTCCCGCATCGTGGTCGGCGACCTGGTGCTCGACGAGGAGTCGTACGAGGTGCACCGCGCCGGCCGCCCGATCGAACTGACCGCCACCGAGTTCGAGCTGCTCCGCTTCCTGATGCGGAACCCCCGGCGCGTGCTCTCGAAGGCGCAGATCCTGGACCGGGTGTGGTCGTACGACTTCGGCGGCAAGTCGTCGGTCGTCGAGATCTACATCTCCTACCTGCGCAAGAAGATCGACGCCGGTGAGACCCCGATGATCCACACGGTGCGCGGCGTCGGGTACGTCATCAAGCCGACCTCGTGACCCTGCGGCGCCGGCTCGTCCTGAGCATCGTCGCCCTCGTCGTCGCCGTCAGCGCGGTGATCGGGGCGGCCAGCATCATCGCGCTCTTCTCGATCCAGACCAGCGCGATCGACAAGCAGATCACGAGCGCCACCCACCGGGCGCAGCGGTACCTGCAGCAGAACCAGTCGGGGCAGCCGAGCATCGACCTGTCCCGGCCGTCCGGGCAGGCCGCCGGCACCCTGACGGCGTACTTCGTCGACGGGCAGGTCGTCATCGCGAACGTGCTCGACGACTACGGCCGCCCGAGCGGGGTCCCGCAGACGAGCGCCGAGGCACTGGGGTCCGTCCGTGTGGACGCCGACCCGGAGACGATCGACCTCGGCTCTGACGTCGGGCGGTACCGCCTCGCCGCCGTCAACGTCGGCCCGGCCGTCCTGGTCGTGGGACTCCCGATGGCCCCCGTCTACGACAGCGTCTGGAAGCTCTTCGGGGTCGTCCTCTCCGTCGTGGCGACCGCACTGGTCGCCGGTTCGGTCGTCGCCGCGTTCGTGGTCCGGCAGTCGCTCCGGCCGCTCGAGCGCGTCGCCGAGACCGCGTCCACCGTCGCGCGCATGCCCCTCGACCGCAGTGACGCCCTCGACGGCGTCCGCGTGCCCGACACCGACCCCCGCACCGAGGTCGGCCGGGTCGGCAGCGCGTTCAACCGCATGCTCGGGCACATCGGCAGTGCGATGCAGGCGCGGGAACGCTCGGAGCAGAAGGTGCGGCAGTTCGTCGCCGACGCCTCGCACGAGCTCCGGACCCCGCTCGCCTCGGTGCGCGGGTACGCCGAACTCACCCGGCGCATGGGCGGCGACCTGCCGAAGGACGTCGTCTACGCCATGAGCCGCATCGAGTCCGAGTCCATCCGCATGACCTCGATGGTGGAGGACCTGCTGCTCCTCGCCCGGCTCGACGAAGGCCGCGAGATCCAGTTCGCCGAGGTCGACCTGACCGGACTGGTGCTCGACGCCGTGAACGACGCCCACGCCGCCTCGCCCGAACACCCCATCGAGGTCGACGTCCCGCCGGAGCCGGTCACCATCACGGGCGACGCCGCACGCCTGCACCAGGTCATCGTCAACCTCGTCACCAACGCCCGCACCCACACTCCAGAGGGCACCCGCATCACGGTGGGCCTCGCCCCGGTCGACGGCGGCGTGGACCTGACCGTGCGCGACACCGGCCAGGGGATCGACCCGGAGTTCCTGCCGAAGCTGTTCGAGCGCTTCGCCCGGGCGGACAGTTCGCGGTCCCGCACGGTCGGGTCGACCGGCCTGGGGCTCGCCATCGTGGACGCGGTCGTGCAGGCGCACGGCGGCCGGGTCGAGGTCACGAGCGAACCGGGGGACACCGTGTTCACGGTGCACCTGCCCCGCGACCCGGCTGCGGCTGCCGCCGGGGCCGGGGCCGGGGCTGTCGCGTCGTCGTCGGCTGACCCTGCCGGGTCCGCGGACTGGTCGGCGACACCCGCTGCGGTGGACCGTACCCACTGACGGACGGGAGGCGCGAGGCGGGGCCGCCCCGCGCCTCCCGGCCGCTGTTTGGTCTCGTCCACGGCATCTGCTACTGTTCTCGAAGCCAAAGACCGCCGGATGTCGTGCTGCTCGCAACGTGTTTGTGAACATCGTGACCGAAGGTCCTCACTCGTGAGGCATCCCGCGCAGGTGTTCCGAACCACTCCCACCATCTGGTGAGAGCAGCTCCGAGCCTCTGCGCCGGAGCTTTTTTCGTTCGTGGACCTGGGGCTGCCGGCAAGACCCCCAAGGAGAACCATGGCGAACAAGGAAGCTGCGGTCGCCGAGCTCACGGAGTCCTTCCGTAGCTCGAACGCCGTTCTGCTCACCGAGTACCGCGGTCTCACGGTCGCGCAGCTCAAGGAGCTCCGCAACTCGATCCGTGAGCACGCCACGTACGCCGTGGTGAAGAACACGCTGACCAAGATCGCGGCGAACAACGCCGGCATCTCGTCGTTCGACGACGAGCTCGCCGGTCCGTCCGCTCTCGCCTTCGTCCACGGTGACACCGTCGCCGTCGCGAAGTCGCTGCGTGCATTCGCCAAGGCGAACCCCGAGCTCGTGGTGAAGGGCGGTTACTTCGACGGTAACCCGCTCACCGCGACCGAGGTGGACAAGCTCGCCGACCTCGAGTCCCGTGAAGTGCTGCTCGGCAAGCTCGCCGGCGCACTCAAGGCCTCGCTGTTCGGTGCTGCGTACCTGTTCCAGGCACCCCTCTCGCAGGCCGTCCGCACCGTGGACGCCCTTCGCGAGAAGCAGGAGTCCGCGGCCTGATCAGGCTCGCGTTCATCAACCACACGTACTAGCTAGTAGTAGGAGAAAATCATGGCGAAGCTTTCGCAGGACGAGCTCATCGAGGCCTTCAAGGAGCTCACGCTCATCGAGCTCTCGGACTTCGTGAAGAAGTTCGAAGAGGTCTTCGAGGTCACCGCGGCCGCCCCGGTCGCCGCTGCCGCCCCCGCCGGCGCAGCTGCTCCGGCCGAGGCCGCTGAGGAGAAGACCGAGTTCGACGTCATCCTCAAGTCCGCTGGTGACAAGAAGATCCAGGTCATCAAGGAGGTCCGTGGCCTGACGTCGCTCGGCCTCGGTGAGGCCAAGGCGCTCGTCGAGACCGCCGACGCCAAGATCCTCGAGGGTGCGAACAAGGAGACCGCCGACAAGGCGAAGGCGACCCTCGAGGCCGCTGGCGCCACGATCGAGCTCGCGTAGTCTCGACCGTTCCGGTCACGAAGGCCGCTGCCCCTCGGGGTGGCGGCCTTCGTCGTGTGCGGGGCGCTGGCGGCGGCGGCTTGACTGTCGCCGAGACTCGGCTGTGCGGACACTTTGCCGGCCGTTGGAGCGGGAAGTTGTCCGGTGGGCCGAGACTGGACCCGTCGCAGGAGCTGCTCATGGAGCGATCAACACCTCGTGCGAGCGGAGCAGCGCACGGAACCGGTCGAGGCTCTCGAGGTGCCACCAGGTCACCCGGATGACGGACCGGACTTCTCGGCGGGTACGGATGCGGTCCTCCCGGCGCTTCTCCTGCCAGAGGACGTCGCCGGGATCGCGACCTGCGAGCATCTCGCGGTCGACGTACTTCTGCTTGCCATCGAACTCGACGACGACTCCGGCGTCGGGCAACCAGAAGTCGACGCGGTCGCGAAACCCGTTCGTGACGAACTCATGCTGCGGGTGGATGGTGGTCACTCCCAGTTGCACGAGTCGGATCGAAGAGTACGACTCACCGGGTGACTCGTGTGCCGGATCGAGCGCAGTGGCGACGAGCCGAGCCCTCCGGCCACCACGCGATGCGGGCGGCGGCAGATGTTCCTCGAACACCTTCCTGTCGATCGCCTTCATGCGTACCGCATGGTCGATGGCCACGGCGGCTACTGCCGGGTCACACGTTCGCGCGACGGCCATCGCCGTTCCAAGCGCATCGACCACCGGGACGCCGTCGAATCGGCTGCGGCCGAGGCGCAGGCCAGCGGGGTCGATACCGTGTCGAATGAGTCCGACCCGGTGTTCGACGCCGACCAGCTCCCAGTCGACGACGTGAATCCGCTCCGGAGCCGGTCCGATCAACGGCCAGCCATGGATGAGCGCAGCCGTGACGTGGGAGAACGCGCTGGTCGGACCCAGGTCGGGAGCGACAGCCCGAGCCATGGCGAGGTGCTTGTCCGCCTTGTCGAGTGCATCCCACACCCGCTTGTCCATGTAGATACCCGCACGGAGCCGAACGACTCGCCCAGCGGCATAGAGCCGTCGGAGTTGTCGTGCTTGCGATGGATCCGACCGCTCGGCGCGGAGGAGATCGGGCCGTGTCTGGTGCAGTTGCATGATGCGAGTGTGCGGACTCTGATGTGCGCTGTGTGCCCTCCGGCGGGATCTGTGGAGAGAGGGAGGTCACGACTGTCTCGAGGACAGTGCCGAGTCTCGTCTGGGCAGACGTTTTCGCGCCTTGGTGAGCCGTGGAGAGTCCGCCTGGCCGAGACTCGGCGCGGGCGGGCGGGCCGCGCGGCGCGGGGCGGGGCGGCGCGCGCGTCAGCGCAGGGTGCTGTGGCGGCGGCCGTAGGCCAGGTAGAGCAGGGCGCCGGCGACCATCCAGATGCCGAAGGCGATCCAGGTGGTGGCGCCGAGGAACACCGCGAGCAGCACGCAGCTCAGGGTGCCGAGGATCGGCACGACGGGGAACAGCGGCACCCGGTACGACCGCTCCAGGTCGGGCTGCGAGCGGCGGAGCACGATGACGGACACGTTCACCAGGGCGAAGGCGACGAGGGTGCCGATGCTCGTGGCGTCGGCGAGTTCCCCGAGGGGCACGAGCGCGGCGACGATCGTCACGGCGATGCCGATGATGAGCGTGTTCGCGATCGGGGTACCGGTTCGGCGGGAGACCCGGCCGAAGATCTTCGGCACCAGGCCGTCGCGGGACATCGTGAGCAGGATGCGGGTCTGGCCATACAGGACGGTGAGCACGACGCTGGCGATGGCGACGACGGCGCCGATCGAGAACACCAGGGCGACGAGCGGCTGCCCCGTGACGTCGACGACGATGCGGACGAGCGACGCTTCGGACGACGAGAACGCGGTCCACGAGCGGGCCCCGACGGCGGCGATCGCGACGAGGATGTACAGCGCGGTGATGAGCGCGATGGAGCCGATGATCGCCCGGGGCAGGTCGCGGCGGGGGTTCTTCGCCTCTTCACCGGCGGTCGAGGCGGCGTCGAAGCCGATGTACGAGAAGAAGAGCCGTGACGCGGCGGCGGTGACCCCGGCGGCACCCATCGGGGCGAGCGGTTCGAAGTTCTGCGCCCGGAACGCCGTGAACGCCACGACGACGAAGAAGACCAGCAGGGCGATCTTCACGATCACCATGACCGTGTTCACCCAGGCGCTCTCGCGGGCACCGGGCAGCAGCACGGCGGTGGCGAGCAGGACCAGGACCGCCGCGGGCAGGTTGACCACGCCGCCGTCGACCGGGGGAGCGGCGAGTGCGGTGGGCAGGTGCAGTCCGAACACGCGCAGGGTCTCGTCGACGTACTCGCTGGCACCCACGGCGACCGCGGCCACCGAGACGGCGTACTCGAGCACGAGGCACCAGCCGCAGATCCAGGCGATGCCCTCGCCCATCGTGGCGTAGGTGTAGGAGTAGCTGGACCCCGAGGTCGGGACGGCGCCCGCCATCTCGGCGTACGACAGCGCGGACAGCAGCGCGGCGATCCCCGCGACGACGAACGAGATCCAGACGGCGGGACCGGCGAGCGGGACCGCGGTGCCGAGGACCACCAAGATGCCGGTGCCGAGCGTGGCCCCGACGCTGATCATCGTGAGCTGCCAGACCCCGAGCGAGCGACGGAGCGGTTCCCCGTTCACACCGCGGGAGGCTTCGGCCTGCAGCTGCTCGATCGGCTTGCGGCGGGCGAGCTGCGCCCCCAGGGACGTGGGACGTGACGGCGCGGACGACATGGGACCTCGGTGGTGCGGGGACGGGGACGGCACATGCTCGCACGCCCCCTGAACGGGGTCAAATACTGCGGTGCTGTGGACAGGGCGGTCGATGTCCGAGCGCGGGGCTACGGTGGCTCCATGAGCATGGGACACGGCGGGCGAGGCGGCGGTCCGCGCGGGGGCGGGCGCATCTCGAGCGGCGACTTCCGCGCGCAGAAGGCCGCCAACGCCGAGGCGCCGAGGATCCCGCACCTGGTCCGGCGCATCGCCGCGCTGTTCGAGCCGCACCGCCGGGCGATCATGCTCACGGTCGTCCTCGTGCTGATCGGTGCGGCCATCTCGGTCGTGCCGCCGCTGCTCACCCAGCAGGCGTTCGACCGCGGGCTGTTCCCGCCGTCGGGTCGCCCGGACATGCCGGTGCTGATCGAGCTCGTGTCCGCGATGGTCCTGCTCTGGATCGCGAGCGCCGGGGTCGGCGTCTGGCAGACCTACCTGACCGCGACGGTCGGCAACAAGGTCATGGGTGCGATGCGGATGCGCCTGTTCGCGCACCTCCAGCGGATGGAGCTCGCGTTCTTCACCCGCACCAAGACCGGCGTCATCCAGTCGCGCCTGCAGAACGACGTCGGTGGCGTGGCGAGTGTGCTGAACAACACGATCTCGTCGGTGCTCGGCAACACCGTGACCGTGATCGCCGCCGTGGTCGCGATGCTCCTGCTGAGCTGGCAGATGACGCTGGTCGCCGTGGTCCTGCTGCCGCTCCTCGTGATCGCGCAGCGCCGCGTCGGCCAGGTCCGGGCCCGCATCGCCGCGCAGACGCAGGAGTCGCTGTCCGACATGACGGCCATCACGCAAGAGGCGTTGAGCGTCTCGGGCATCCTGCTGGCGAAGAGCTTCAACCAGCAGGCCAGCGAGACCCGCCGCTACGGGGACGAGAACCGCAACCAGATCACCCTGCAGGTCCGCCAGCAGATGTCCGGGCAGTGGTTCTTCGCGATCGTGCAGATCTTCCTGTCGATCATCCCGGCGATCATCTACGTCGTCGCCGCGTACCTGATCATCGGCGACGTCCCGATCACGGCCGGCACGATCGTCGCGTTCACGACGGTGCAGTCCCGGCTGCTGTTCCCGACGGTCGGGCTGCTGCGCGTGGTCCTCGACCTGCAGACCTCCGGTGCGCTCTTCGCCCGCATCTTCGAGTACTTCGACCTCAAGCCGGCCATCACGGACTCGCCGACCGCCCGGCCCGTGGACGAGTCGAAGGTCGGCCACGTCGCCTTCGAGGACGTCGTCTTCACCTACCCCGACGGCGAAGCCGACAAGCCGACCCTGCGCGGGGTGTCGTTCGAGCTCCGCCCCGGGCAGTTCGCGGCCTTCGTCGGTCCCTCCGGCGCGGGCAAGACGACGGTGTCCTACCTGGTGCCCCGGCTGTACGAGGCGACCGAGGGATCGGTGCGGTTCGCCGGGCAGGACGTCCGCGACCTGGTGCACGAGGACCTGATGCGGCACGTCGGCATCGTCAGCCAGGAGACGTACCTGTTCCACGCCACGATCGGCGAGAACCTGCGGTACGCCAAGCCCGACGCCACCGACGACGAGCTCGAGCGTGCGGCCCGTGCGGCGAACATCCACGACACGATCGCGTCGTTCCCGGACGGTTACGACACCGTCGTGGGGGAGCGCGGCTACCGCCTGTCCGGCGGCGAGAAGCAGCGCATCGCCATCGCGCGGGTCATGCTGAAGGACCCGCCGGTGCTCGTCCTCGACGAGGCCACCAGTGCACTCGACTCCATCTCGGAACACGTCGTGCAGACGGCGCTCGACACTGCGGCGGCCGGTCGGACCACCATCTCGATCGCGCACCGGTTGTCGACGATCCGCGACGCCGACGTCATCTTCGTCCTGGACCACGGGCAGATCGTCGAGCAGGGCACGCACGACGAACTCCTCGCCCTCGACGGCACGTACGCCCAGCTGCACCGGCAGCAGAACACGTCGGCGGACGTCGTCCGGCCCTGACCGGTCGTGGTCGCGACCGAGCGCCGGACAGGAGGCCCGTGGTGGCGTCCGCACGGGCCTCCCGTCCGGCGCGCAGCGCGACCAGGGCACGTCGCCCGCCGCGGGATCACGGTGCGTTGTCCGCGCACGACACATCCCAGCGGGACGCGGGGACCGCGTCCTAGACTCGACGCCGTGCGTTACGCGAACTCCGTCGTCGACCTCGTCGGCGACACCCCGCTCGTCAAGCTCAACCGGGTGACCGAGGGGGTGCGGGCGACCATCCTGGTGAAGGTCGAGTACCTGAACCCCGGTGGGTCGTCCAAGGACCGCATCGCCACCCGGATCATCGACGCGGCCGAGGCCTCCGGTGACCTGCGCCCCGGCGGCACCATCGTCGAACCGACCTCCGGCAACACCGGCGTCGGTCTGGCCCTGGTCGCACAGCAGCGCGGCTACCGGTGCGTCTTCGTGCTGCCCGACAAGGTCGGCGAGGACAAGCGCAACGTGCTGACGGCGTACGGCGCCGAGATCGTCGTGACCCCGACCGCGGTCGCGCCGGAGCACCCCGAGTCCTACTACTCGGTGTCGGACCGGCTCGTGCAGGAGATCCCCGGCGCCTACAAGCCGAACCAGTACGCGAACCCGAACGGTCCCCGCAGCCACTACGAGACCACCGGTCCGGAGATCTGGCGCGACACCGAGGGGCAGATCACCCACTTCGTCGCGGGCGTCGGGACCGGCGGCACGATCTCGGGCACCGGACGGTACCTGAAGGAGGCGTCCGACGGCGGCGTCCGCATCGTCGGGGCCGACCCCGAGGGCTCCGTGTACTCCGGCGGCACCGGTCGCCCGTACCTGGTCGAGGGCGTCGGCGAGGACTTCTGGCCGAGCGCGTACGACGCCGGCGTGCCGGACGAGATCATCGCGGTGTCGGACGCCGACTCCTTCGCGATGACCCGGCGCCTGGCGCGCGAAGAAGGACTGCTCGTCGGCGGATCGAGCGGCATGGCCGTCGTCGCGGCGCTCCGCGCGGCCCGTGACCTGACCGAGGACGACGTCGTCGTCGTGCTGCTGCCGGACGGCGGCCGCGGGTACCTCGGCAAGATCTTCAACGACCGGTGGATGCGCTCCTACGGCTTCGCCGAGACCGACGACGAGCGCACCGTCGGCTCGCTCATCGCCGGCAAGGACGGCCGCCTGCCCGACCTCGTGCACGCGCACCCGGCGGACACCGTGCGCGACGTCGTCGACATCATGACCAAGTACGGCGTCTCGCAGATGCCCGTGCTCAGCGCGGAGCCGCCCGTCGTCATCGGCGAGGTCGTCGGCGCCGTCGAGGAGAAGGCGCTGCTCGAGCAGGTCTTCACCGGCACCGCGAAGATGTCGGACGCGCTCACCGGCTTCGTCGGCGACCCGCTGCCGCTCATCGGGGTCGGCGAGTCGGTCTCCGCGGCGCGTCGTGCGCTCGAGTCGGCCGACGCGCTCCTCGTCGTCGCGGACGGCAAGCCCGTCACCGTGCTGACCCGGCACGACCTCCTCACCTACCTCTCCGAGTAAGGAACCACCGAGCATGACCGAGTTCAGCACCCGGGCCGTCCACGCCGGCCAGGAGCCCGACGAGACCACCGGCGCCGTCATCCCGCCGATCCACCTGACGTCGACGTACGTGCAGGACGGCGTCGGCGGCATGCGCAACGGCTACGAGTACTCGCGCGCCGGCAACCCGACGCGTGACTCGCTGCAGGTGCTCCTGGCCGACCTCGACGGCGGCGTCGCGGCGTCGTCGTTCGCGTCCGGGCTCGCCGCCGAGGACGCCCTGCTCCGTGCCGCGCTGGTCCCCGGTGGCCGCGTCGTGATGGGCAACGACGTGTACGGCGGCACCCACCGCCTGGTGAGCCGGCTGCACGTGCCGTGGGGCGTCGAGCTCGTCGTCGTCGACATGAGCGACCTCGACCAGGTCCGTGCAGCCCTGCAGGGCGCACCGGCCACCACCGTGCTGTGGGTCGAGACGCCGACGAACCCGCTCATGAAGATCGCCGACATCGCCGCGCTCGCGACCCTCGGGCACGAGTCGGGCGCACTGGTGGTCGTCGACAACACGTTCGCGTCGCCGTACCTGCAGCAGCCGCTGTCGCTCGGCGCCGACGTCGTCGTGTACTCGACCACGAAGTACCTCGGCGGACACTCCGACGTCGTCGGCGGAGCCGTCGTGCTGGCGGACGAGGAGCTCGCGGCGAAGGTGCAGTTCCTGCAGTTCGGCGCGGGTGCGATCTCGTCGCCGTTCGACGCCTACCTGACCACCCGCGGCATCAAGACGCTCGCCGTGCGCATGGAGCGGCACTCGCGGAACGCGCAGGCCGTCGCCGAGGCGCTCGTCGTCGCGCCCGGTGTCGAGCGCGTCTACTACCCGGGCCTGCCCGACCACCCGGGGCACGACGTCGCCGCACGCCAGATGCGCGGCTTCGGCGGGATGCTCTCGGTCGCGCTTTCCGGCGGCGCCGAGGCGGCGAAGCGGTTCGCGGAGTCGACGGAGCTGTTCGCCCTGGCCGAGTCGCTCGGAGGAGTGGAGTCGCTCATCGGGTACCCGAGCGAGATGACCCACGCGTCGGTGAAGGGCACCGAGCTGGCCGTGCCGGAGAACGTGGTCCGCCTGTCGGTGGGCATCGAGGACGCCGGCGACCTGGTGGCGGACCTGGAGCAGGCGCTGGCGCGCTGAAGCGGGCCCTGCTGCCGCGGGACTCGGGGCGCGGGACGGGGGTCGCGGGACGCGGGACGCGGGACGCGCCACCGTGTCGTCGGCGCCCGCCCCTACGATGATCGGGTGAGCACAACGGCGTCGCGGACCAGCCTGCTGAGCGGGCCGTACGCCCTCGCGACGATCGGCATGGTCGCGATCGTCGGCGTCGCGGCGTTCCAGAACCTGGCGATGACGACGATCATGCCGGTGATCAGCCGCGACCTCGACGGCGAGACCCTGTACGCGCTCGCCTTCGCCGCGCCACTCGCCGCCGGGGTGCCCGGCATGGTCCTCGCCGGCAACTGGGCCGACCGTGCGGGCGGACGGATCGTGGCCTGGGTGTCGGCGGTGTTCTTCGCCGTGGGGACCGCCGTGGTGATGCTCGCGCCGACCATGGAGGTGTTCCTGGCGGGGCGGCTCATCGAGGGGTTCGGCGCCGGGGCGATCGACGTGGTGCTGTACGTGCTGGTCGCCCGGATCTTCCCCGCCGAGCTGCACGGACCGGTGTTCGCCGGGTTCGCCGCGGCCTGGGTCGTCCCCGCGCTGATCGGTCCCGCGCTGGCGGGCATCGTCACCGACACCTGGAACTGGCACTGGGTGTTCGCCGGGGCCCTGGTGATCGCGCTGGCCGCGTTCGTCCTGCTCGTGCCGACCCTCGGCCGGTTGCACGCCCCGGCCGCGTCGCTCCGCCCGCCGTGGCAGCGGGTCCGGATCGGGTGGTCGGTCGCGGCGGCCGTGTCGATCCTGCTGCTCAACGTGGCGCCGGACCTGACCCCGTGGGGCATGGTCGCCGCGGTCGTCGTCGGGCTGGTCGGCACCTGGTTCGCCCTGCGACCGCTGCTGCCGACCGGCACGTTCCGGGCCGCGGCCGGGCTGCCGTCGGTCGTGCTGCTGCGCGGGCTCGTCGCCGCGTCGTTCTTCGGGAGCGAGGCGTACGTGCCGTTCCTGCTGCAGGCCGAACACGGGTTGTCGCCGTCGGCCGCCGGGCTCGCCCTGACGGTGGCGGCACTCAGCTGGGCCGCGTCGAGCTGGGCACACGGCCGTCTGGG
Source organism: Curtobacterium sp. MCLR17_045 (assembly GCF_003234405.1). Classification (NCBI taxonomy): domain Bacteria; kingdom Bacillati; phylum Actinomycetota; class Actinomycetes; order Micrococcales; family Microbacteriaceae; genus Curtobacterium; species Curtobacterium sp. MCLR17_045. The sequence goes on along the minus strand of NZ_QKTB01000010.1, from coordinate 52,672 downwards.
GGAGCGGCGGCTCACCACCCGGCGCACCTTCGGGGTCGGGCTGACGCTGGTGCTCGTCAGCCTGGTGACCGCGCTCGCGGTCGCGACGTTCGACCTGTCGTGGTGGGTGCTGGTCGCCGGCTGGTTCGTCGGCGGTGCGGGCATGGGCGCGATCTACCCGCGCGCCTCGATGCTGACGCTGCGGTTCTCCGGCGAGGGCGACGACGGGTTCGCGAGCTCGGCCCTGACGATCGCTGATGCCGCGGGCAGCGTGATCGGCCTGGCGGTGACCGGCCTGCTCTTCACCGCGACCGGTGGCGCCGACGGGACGGTGTCGTTCCCCCTGGTGTTCGCGGCGATGATCGGTTTCGCCGCGCTGGCGATCGCGGCCGTCCGACGGCTCGGCCCCGTGCCTGCGCCGGTGACGACAGCCCCGGCAAGCCCGGGCGGAACAGTCCCGTCGCGGACTCCGTCGTCGCACGGCCCGGCCGCCGGGTAGCGTGGCAGACCGGACCGAAGAGGAGACCACCGTGCTGCGCATCGTCGCCGTGACCGTCGCCCTGGCGGCGGCCCTGACCCTGGCCGGGTGCCAGGGCACGACGTCGGCTGCCCCCACACCCGTGCAGAGCACCGACCTGACGAGCTCCGACGGCGGTTTCGACCAGCAGGCCGTGATCGGCGTCGTCCTGGTGCACGACGACGCGGCCCTCGCCGACCGGCTCCGCACCGACCTGACCGATGCCGGGTTCCGGCCGGACGTCCGGGTCGCTCCGGCATCGGGTGCAGCGGCGTCCCAGCGCACCGCGGTCGCCCAGCTCGTGCGGAAGGGGGCCAAGGCCCTGCTCGTGCACGCCGCCCGACCGTCCGCGCTGACCGGCGTGATCCAGACCGCCCACGACGCCGGGGTCGTCGTGGTGTCCCTCGGTGATCCGCTGCCCGCGACCGGCACCGGTGGCGACGGGGTGTCCGCCGACTACCGCGTGCCGTCGGGGGGCGACGACGCCGACACGGCGGCGACGGCGGTCGACGTCGTGCAGTCCCTGCAGCGCGGCGAGAAGCCGGAGACCGACCCGACGGACGGCGACACGACCGACGCCGAGTAGGAACGGTCCGCTCAGCTCCACCACGCGGGGAACGACAGCGTGATCGTCTCGACCAGCGCCTTCCGCGACCGGCGGGGCCCGGCGAGCCAGGCCTCGATCGCCCCGACGAAGCCCTGCGCCACGAACCCCGCGGCGACGTCGTCGAGCAGGTCGGGCCGATGGGCGGGGTCGAGCTCGCGGATGTGCAGGGCGCTCGACACCGTGAAGTGCTCGACGAGCAGCCGGTGCAGCGAGGCGTCGTTCGGGTCCGGCAGCGCCTTGCCGTAGATGTCGCGGTGCGTGGTCACGTGCTCGACGACGGCGTTGATGCCGCGCCGGGTGATGGCCGCGAGCTCGTCGGCTCCGGCGCCCCGGTCGGCGGCGGCTCGGCGCTCGTCGGCGTCGTCCTGCCGGATGCGGTCGAGTTCCGGCGTCAGGACGTCGGCGAGCAGCGACCCGGGGGAGACGGCGTGCGAGTAGAACGTGGCCCGGTTGATGCCGGCGGCACGCGTGACGTCGGCGACGGTGATCTCCGAGACCGGTCGGTCCGCGGCGAGCCGCAGGATCGCCTCGCGCAGCGCTGCAGTGGTGTGCAGGATCCGGGCATCCACCATGACGCCCACCCCCTTCTGATCCGCTTCACCCGGAAGGCCCCCGAGCAACCCGACGCTACCGCATGGTCCGCGCCGGGCCGAGGGGCAGCACCAGCCGCTTCACGCGGGCGGCCCGCACCGGCGGCGCCGAGCACGCACCGGCGACCGTAGGATGGTTCCGCGGACGAATCGATTCGATCGACCCGCGATCACCCCCCCCGCCCCCTCATCGTCGAAGGACTCCTGTCTCGTGACCGCGCCCGCCACCACCGGTTCGCTCCGGGTCGTCCTGCACCCGGGAGACTCGCTCTCCCGCGGGCAGCGGCTCGTCTACGTCTTCGTCCTGGGCGCCCTCACGGCGCTCGGGCCGTTCACGATCGACCTGTACCTGCCGGCGTTCCCGGCGATCAAGGACCAGTTCAGCGTCACCGACGGCGCGGTCCAGCTGACGCTCACCGCGACGACGCTCGGCTTCGCCATCGGGCAGCTCCTGGTCGGCCCGTGGAGCGACAAGGTGGGCCGTCGACTGCCGCTGATCATCGCGACGACGGTGCACATCGCCGCGTCGATCGGCGCCGCGACCGCGCCGGACATCGAGCTGCTCGCGGTGTTCCGCGTGCTGCAGGGCATGGGCGCCGCAGCCGGCGGTGTCGTCGCGATGGCGACGGTGCGTGACCTGTTCGGCGGCAAGCCGCTGGTGCGCATGTTGTCCCGCCTGGCGATGGTGAACGGCCTCGCGCCGATCCTCGCGCCGCTCATCGGTTCGCAGATGCTGCAGTTCACCAGCTGGCGCGGCATCTTCGTCTTCCTCGCCTGCTACGGCCTGGCGGTGGTCATCGCGTCGATCCTGCTCATCGTCGAGACCCTGCCCCCGGCCCGTCGGCACGAGGCCGGACACTCCACCATCGGCCAGCGCTACAAGGCGCTGTTCTCCGACCGGATCTTCGTCGGCGTCGCGCTCATCGGCGCCATGGTGTTCAGCGGACTGTTCTCGTACCTCAGCGCGTCACCGTTCCTGTTCCAGCAGGTCTACGGGCTCGACGCGCAGCAGTACGGGCTGCTCTTCGCCGTCAACTCGGTCGGGGTCGTCCTCGGCGTGCAGATCTCGTCGCGGCTCGCCCAGCGGGTCGGTCCGCAGTGGATCCTGGCGTGCTCGACCGCGACCCTGCTGCTGGCGTCGCTCGCGATCATCGTCCTCGACCAGCTCGGGGCCGGTCTGGTCGGCGTGCTCGTCCCGCTGTGGTTCTTCATCGCCGCGTGCGGGTTCTCGTTCCCGCTCGTGCAGGTCATCGGTCTCGCCGCCCACGGGAAAGAGGCGGGGACCGCCGCCTCGGTGCTCGGCGCCCTGAACTTCGGCGTCGCCGGGCTCATCTCGCCGGTGGTCGGTTGGCTCGGCATCACGACGGCCACCCCGATGGCGATGGTGATGGCGTCGACCGCCGCCGTCGCGATCCTGATGCTCTGGTTCGTGGTCCGCCCGCGGACGGTCCCCGCGCTCACGCACTGACGACCCGGACCGCCGCGCGCTCCGGTCCCTAGGCTGTGCCCATGAGCGACGCGACGGAGCGGGCACGGGCGGCTGCCGAGGCAGCGAGACAGGCCGCCGACGAGGCACGTCGGCTCGCCGACGAAGCGGCGCGGCGAGCCGAGGAGCTCGCCGCCGCACTGGCGGCGGAGGAGCAGGCGGTCCTCACCGCGGACGCGGAACCCGCGGTCGTCGGGTCCCCGCCACCCACCGGCCTGGAGGCGCGGCTCACGCCCGACGCGGAGCCCGCCCCTGCAGCCGCACCGGCTCCCACCACCCCTGCCGCGGCGGTCGACGCGACCGTCCCGGATCCGGTGGCGACGGCGGCGACCGGCACCGTGCCTCCCGTCCGTGCCGAAGCCGGCCCGCTCGGACCGGACGCGGTCGCAGCGATCCGTGACGGCTACGCCGTCGGCGGCGGCGCGATCGAACTCGGTGCCCTCGTCAACGGCGCAGCGGTGCCCGACGTGCAGGTCCGGATCCCGCTCGCGATGCTGAACCGGCACGGGCTGGTGGCGGGGGCGACCGGCACCGGCAAGACCCGCACGCTGCAGGTGCTCGCCGAGCAGATCGCGGCGAACGGGGTGCCGGTGTTCGCCGCCGACGTGAAGGGCGACCTGTCGGGTCTGGCCGTCGCGGGGCAGGCGAACGACAAGCTGCTCGACCGCACCGCGGGCATCGGCCAGCAGTGGCAGGGTGTCGCGAGCCAGGCCGAGCTGTTCTCACTGGGCGGGCAGGGCACCGGCGTGCCGATCCGTGCCACCGTCTCCGGGTTCGGGCCGCTGCTGCTGTCGAAGGTGCTCGGCCTGAACGACACGCAGGAGTCCTCGCTCGGTCTGGTGTTCCACTACGCCACGCAGCAGGGCCTGGCGCTGGTGGACCTCGACGACCTGCGGAGCGTGCTGACGTTCCTGGTGAGCGAGCAGGGCAAGGGTGAACTCGCCGAGCTCGGGGGCCTGTCGAAGCAGACCGCCGGGGTGATCCTGCGGGAGCTCGTCACCTTCGCCGACCAGGGTGCCGACCAGTTCTTCGGCGAGCCCGAGATCGACACGCAGGTGTTCCTGCGGACGGCGGCGGACGGGCGGGGGATCGTCAGCCTGCTCGAGGTGCCCGGTGTGCAGGACCGGCCGGAGGTCTTCTCGACGTTCCTGATGTGGTTGCTGGCGGACCTGTTCAACGAGCTGCCGGAGGTCGGCGACCAGGACGAGCCGAAGCTGGTGTTCTTCCTGGACGAGGCGCACCTGCTGTTCAGCGGGGCGTCGAAAGACTTCACCGAGCAGATCGTGCGGACCGTGCGGCTCATCCGGTCGAAGGGCGTCGGGGTCTTCTTCGTGACGCAGACCCCGAAGGACGTGCCGAACGACGTGCTGGCGCAGCTCGGGTCACGCATCCAGCACCAGCTCCGCGCCCACACCCCGGACGACGCGAAGGCGCTCCGGGCGACGGTGTCGACCTACCCGACGAGCGACTACGACCTGGGCGAGGTGCTCACGTCGCTCGCGACCGGCGAGGCGATCGTCACGGTGATGAACGAGCGGGGCGCGCCGACCCCCGTCGCGTGGACCCGGCTGCGCGCACCCCAGGGGTCGATGGACCCGATGCCGGCCGACGAGATGGCCGCACGGGTGCAGGCCTCACCGCTCCTGGCGACCTACGGCACCCGCGTCGATCCGGACTCGGCCCGCGAGGTGCTCGCGCGCCGGATGGAGGCGGCGGCCGCTGCGGCCGACGCGGCCGCGGCAGCCGACGCGGCGGCGGCTGCCGCGGCGGACGCGTCGGCGGAGGCCCAGCAGGAGTACGAGCGGCAGCAGCGGGAGTTCGAGCGGGCCGAGCGAGCGTCGGAGGCGCGGCGGTCCGGTCGGTCCGGCGGCTCCGGTCGGTCGGGCGGGACACGGCGGTCCGGGACGCGGCGAACCGCGGGGGACCCGCTGTCGGACCTGCTCGGCTCCGGGCTGGGCGGGACCATCGCGAAGGAAGTGGTGCGCGGGATCTTCTCGACGCTGCGGCGGCGGCGCTGACGGGTCCGCCGGTGGGTCAGCGGGCGTTGAGGCCGGCGAACTCGACGGCGAGCAGCCCGCCGACGACCAGCACGACGAGGCCGCCGACGAGCAGGAACGCCGACCGCTGCTCGTACCAGGCGAGGCTCGTCGGGTAGCGCTTCGCGAAGGTGCGGGCGGAAACCGGCCGCGACTCTTCGACGACCTGCACGCCGAGCGCGTCGACGACCCGGTCGAGCCCGTCGTCCCCCCACACGTCGGCACGGAGCCGGAAGAGGTGGGTGCCGGTCCGGTCGAAGGCGACGAGTTCCCGGACGGTCCGGTCCACCGACGAACCGAAGGTCGTGGCGAGCACCAGGCTGTGCACGCGCTCGCGGGGGATCCGCCGGTGCGCCGTGAGGACCCCGCGGATCGTCAGGCCGTCGTCGTCGATCCCGATGAACGCGGTGTGCAGTCGCACGAACACGATGCCGACGGCCGCGGCCATCGCGACGACGATCCCGGCGAACACGGCCCACGTGCGGAACGGGAACGAGACCCAGACCAGGGCGACGGCGAGCGGCACTGCCGAGAAGGCGATGCTCAGCGCGGTGGAACGGACGAGGGACCGGCGCGGACGGAGGACCGTGTCGAAGACGGCGGGCCGCACGGGCACTGCGGGCACGGTGGTGTCCCCCATGGCGCGTCTCCTCGTCCCCTCGGGTGTTCCGGGCACGCTGATCAGCACGCCCTCCGAGCGACGCCCCTGCCGCTCGATGCACCGCGGTCGGCTCGTCCCGGAGCCGTTCGCTCGGCCAGCATAGGCGACCGGCGGGTACCGGGGACAGCCCGTTCCACCCCTGGTCGGCGTTTCCCGGCCAACCGAGGGGGAACAGGGCACGCGCTCGTCCGCAGGGTGGGGGACCGGACGGTCGTGGAACGACGAAGGACCCGCACCGATCGGTGCGGGTCCTTCGTGGTGGTTCGGCCTTGCTCGCTGCGGAGAATGGGGGATTCGAACCCCCGAGGGCTTGCACCCAACACGCTTTCCAAGCGTGCGCCATAGGCCACTAGGCGAATTCTCCTGACACCGTCTCGCGACGGCGACACCCAATGGTACAGGTTCTGCGCGGTGCTCACGACCGCGTGTCGTCGGTGCCGGTGCTCCCAGATGTCGTGACATGTCCGGCGACTACCCTGGGCCTCGTGTCGACCCGCATCTACATCACGTCAGCAGAAGGGCACACGGGCAAGAGCACCGTCGCCCTCGGTGTCCTCGAGACCCTCGCCCGGTCCGTCGGCCGCGTCGGCGTGTTCCGGCCCGTCGCCAGATCGGTCGTCGAACCCGACTACGTGCTCGAGCTGCTGCTGCAGCACACGGCCGTCGGCATCTCGTACGACGACGCGGTCGGGGTCACCTACGACGACGTGCACGCCGACCCCGAGGCGGCGCTCGGCACCATCGTCACCCGGTTCGCCCAGGTCGAGCGGCAGTGCGACGCCGTCGTGGTGCTCGGGTCCGACTACACCGACGTGGGCAGCCCCACCGAGCTGTCCTTCAACGCGAAGGTCGCCGCGAACCTCGGCGCTCCGGTGCTCCTCGTGCTGGGTGGCCGCGACGCCGCCGAACGTGCGGCCCGCACCCCCGAGGGCATGGCGCAGGTGGCGGACGTCACGACCAGCGAGCTGCGGGCGGCACACGCGCAGCTGTTCGGCGTCGTGGTGAACCGTGCCGACCCGGACGCCCTCGCCGCCATCGTGACGAGCGTCGAGCAGGCCGTGCACGACGACCACCCGGACGTGCCGGTGTGGGCGATCCCCGAGGACCGCGTGCTCGTCGCCCCGACCGTCCGCGCCCTGCTGCAGGCCACCGGCGCCACCCTGGTCCGCGGTGACGACGCCCTGCTCGACCGCGAGGCCCTCGGTACCGTCGTCGCGGGCATGAGCATGGAGAACGTCCTGCCCCGGCTGATCGAGGGCGGCATCGTCGTCGTCCCCGGTGACCGGAGCGACGTCCTCATCGCCACGCTGCTCGCCAACCAGTCCGAGACGTTCCCGAGCCTGGCCGGCGTCATCCTAAACGGCGGGTTCGAGATCGCCCCGCAGGTGTCGCGGCTGCTCGAGGGCCTGTCGAGCTCGCTGCCGATCGCGCAGAACGACCTCGGCACGTACGACACCGCCCTCCGGATCACCCAGACCCGTGGCCGCCTGGCCGCCGACTCGCCCCGGAAGGCCGACCTCGCGCTCGCCCTGTTCGAGCAGCACGTCGACGCCGAGGCCCTGCGCGACCGCCTGCAGCTCGCCCCGTCCGGGGTCGTCACCCCGCTCATGTTCGAGCACGGCCTGCTCGACCGGGCGCGCAGCTACGGCAAGCGCATCGTCCTGCCCGAGGGCGAGGACGACCGCATCCTCCGTGCCGCCTCCACCCTGCTGCAGCGTCAGGTCTGCGAGCTCACGATCCTCGGCGACCCCGCCGCGATCCGCACGCGGGCGACCGAGCTCGGCCTCGACCTCGAGGCCGCGCAGCTCGTCTCGCCGTTCGACCCCGAGCTGCGTGAGCGCTTCGCCGAGGAGTACACCCGGCTCCGCGCCCACAAGGGGATGTCGATCGAGCTCGCCCGCGACACCGTCACCGACGTCTCGTACTTCGGCACGATGATGGTGCAGCTCGGGCTCGCCGACGGCATGGTCTCCGGCGCGAAGCACACCACAGCCCACACCATCCGGCCGTCGTTCGAGATCATCAAGACCCGTCCGGACACCTCGATCGTGTCGAGCGTGTTCCTGATGGCGCTCGCCGACCGCGTGCTCGTCTACGGCGACTGCGCGGTGATCCCGGACCCGACGAGCGAGCAGCTCGCCGACATCGCGATCTCGTCCGCCGAGACCGCGACCCAGTTCGGCATCGACCCCCGCGTCGCGATGCTCAGCTACTCCACCGGCGACAGCGGCTCCGGCGCCGACGTCGACAAGGTGCGCGCCGGCACCGCGTTCGTGCGGGAACGCCGACCCGACCTGCTCGTCGAGGGCCCGATCCAGTACGACGCCGCAGCCGACCCCACGGTCGCGTCGACGAAGATGCCGGACTCCCCGGTCGCCGGCCGCGCAACGGTGTTCATCTTCCCGGACCTCAACACCGGCAACAACACGTACAAGGCCGTGCAGCGTTCGGCCGGCGCCGTGGCGATCGGCCCGGTCCTGCAGGGCCTGCGCAAGCCGATCAACGACCTGTCGCGCGGCGCCCTGGTGGGCGACATCGTGAACACCGTCGCGATCACCGCGATCCAGGCCGGCACCGCGACCGACGCGGCCTGACCGCCCGACCCGCACCGCGCCTCCAGGCCCGACAGAAAGTGACCACCCCGTGACCGCAGCCCTCGTCGTCAACTCCGGCTCGAGTTCGTTCAAGTACCAGCTCATCGAGCTCGAGGACGAGCGCACGCTCGCTTCCGGGCTCGTCGAGCGCATCGGCGAGTCCGCCGGGGCCTGGAAGCACACCAACGCGCTGACGGGGGAGTCGTCGTCGAACGACGCCGCGTCGGTGCCCGACCACGCGGCCGGGTTCCAGGCGATGATCGACGCGTTCGCGAAGGTCGGGCCGTCGTTCGACGAGCACCCGCCCGCCGTCGTCGGCCACCGCGTCGTGCACGGCGGCACCACCTTCGACCGTGCGACGGTCGTCACGGATCAGGTCGAGCAGCAGATCGAGGACCTCAACAGCCTCGCGCCGCTGCACAACCCCGCGAACCTCGAGGGGATCCGCGCCGCGAAGCAGGTCTTCTCGGACGTCCCCCACGTCGCCGTGTTCGACACCGCGTTCCACCAGACCATGCCGCCGCACGCGTACACGTACGCGATCCCCGCCGACCTGGCCGCCGAGTACGGGATCCGCCGCTACGGCATGCACGGCACCAGCCACAAGTACGTCTCCGAGCAGGCCGCGGAGTTCCTCGACCGGCCGCTCGCCGAGCTCAAGACGATCGTGCTGCACCTGGGCAACGGCGCCTCGGTCGCGGCGATCGACGGCGGCAAGTCCATCGAGACCTCGATGGGCCTCACCCCGCTCGAGGGGCTCGTCATGGGCACCCGCTCCGGTGACCTCGACCCCGCGGTGCTCATCCACCTGCACCGCGAGGCCGGGATGACCTTCGACGAGCTCGACACCATGCTCAACAAGCGGTCCGGCCTGCTCGGCCTGACCGGCAACGGTGACATGCGCGACGTGCAGGACGCCGCCACCAAGGGCGACGAGCAGGCGGAGGCGGCGCTCGCCGTGTACCGCCACCGCATCCGTCGGTACGTGGGTGCCTACACGGCGCAGCTCGGCGGGCTCGACGCGGTCGTGTTCACCGCGGGGGTCGGCGAGAACAACGCGCTGCTGCGGCGGCGTGTGCTCGCGGGGCTCGAGCACCTGGGCATCGAGATCGATCCGGACCGCAACGAGCTGGCGTCGCGGGACGCCCGCCGCATCTCCACCGACGGCTCACGGGTCGCGGTGCTCGTGATCCCGACGAACGAGGAGCTCGAGATCGCCCGGCAGTCGGCTGCGGTCGCGCTCTGACGCGTGGCGCCGTGGCGCGTGGCGGCGGCACGGTGCGGTGTTCGTCGGGTGGTGCGGGGCTGACTGCTGGGTGCGCGCTTGCAGCGCGGCACGGGGCGCGGAAGCTCGCACGGGCTGAGTAGGTGCGCACGGTGCGGACGGGAGGCGCGGGGCGAGCTGGTTCCGGGCCTCCCGTCCGTCCGTAGGTCGCGTCCGGCGCATGGGGCGGTGTTCGTTGGCTGGTGCGGGGTTGCCTGCTGGGTGCGCGCTTGCAGCGCGGCACGAGGCGCGCAAGTCCGCACGGGGTGAGCAGGTTGGCACGGTGCGGACGGGAGGCGCGGGGCGGGCTGGCGCCGTGCCTCCCGTCCGTCGGTGGGTCGCGTCCGGCGCACGGTGCGGTGTTCGTGGGCTGGTGCGGGGTTGCCTGGTGGGTGCGCGCTTGCAGCGCGGCACGGGGCGTGGAAGTCCGCACGGGGTGAGCAGGTGCGCACGGTGCGGACGGGAGGCGCGGGGCTGCCTGCTGGGTGCGCGCTCGCAGCGCGGCACGGGGCGCGGAAGTCCGCACGGGGTGAGCAGGTGCGCACGGTGCGCGGCCCGGCACCTTCGGCGAGGAACTCGCACGGGGTGACGGAGCGCGCACGGTGCGGGCCGCACCGACCGGTCAGGTGAGCGCGTTCAGCGCCGCCGGGATCGGGGTGTCGCCGCTGGTGACCTCGAACTGCACGCCGACCGCGGCGTCGTCGAGCAGGGCGTGCAGGACGACGGTCGCGACGTCTGCCCGGGGGATCGAGCCGCGCGGGACCGTCCGGCCGACGTGCACGGTGCCCTGCGGCGGCGTGTCGAGCAGGCCGCCGGGACGCACGATCGTCCAGCGGAGGCGTCGGGCCCGCAGGTTCGCGTCCGCCTCGGCCTTCGCTCGCAGGTAGACCTGGAACACCGCGGCGTCGTCCTGCCCGGGCACGACGGCGAGCTCGGGGTCGTAGGTGTCGGCCGCCATCGCGGAGATCATCACGTAGCGCTCGATGCCGGCACGCTCGGCGGCGTCGGCGAGCAGGATCGCACCGTCACGGTCGACGGTGAGCTTCCGTTCGGCGCCGCTGTTCGGCCCGGCACCGGCGGCGAACACCACGGCATCGACACCGCGCAGGCGGAGCGCGAGGTCGTCGTCCCCGAGCTGCTCCAGGTCGGCGACGATCGCACGCGCCCCCTGTTGCTCGACGTCGGCCACGTGCGCGGGGTTGCGGACGATCGCGACGGCGTCGTGGCCGGCGTCGGTGATCTGGCGGGCGAGGAGCAGGGCGATCTGGCCGTGTCCTCCGGCGATGGCGATCTTCATGTGTTCGAGTCTGCCCGTTGCGTCCGGTAGACTTCTCGGCGGCTCCTCACGTGACGCCATCCAGGCCAACTCCCCCAGGGCGGAAACGCAGCAAGGGTAACCAGGCTCTGGCGGGTGCGTGAGGAGTCTTCTTCGTTCCCGCCTGGCCTGTGGACGGGCACGCGGGTTGTCGGTCGTGACGGCTACCCTTGTCGCGTGGTCACCGCCCTGTATCGCCGTTACCGGCCCGAGAACTTCGCCGAGCTGATCGGGCAGTCGCAGGTCACCGACCCGCTCCGCACGGCGCTCCGCACGAACCGCGTCAACCACGCCTACCTGTTCAGCGGGCCCCGTGGCTGCGGCAAGACGACGTCGGCCCGCATCCTGGCGCGCTGCCTGAACTGCGCCGAGGGCCCGACCGACACCCCGTGCGGCGTCTGCCCGAGCTGCGTGGAACTCGCCCGCGACGGCAGCGGTTCGCTCGACGTCATCGAGATCGACGCCGCGAGCCACAACGGCGTCGACGACGCGCGTGACCTGCGCGACCGTGCCGTGTTCGCGCCGGCTCGCGACCGCTACAAGATCTTCATCCTCGACGAAGCGCACATGGTGACGCCGCAGGGCTTCAACGCACTGCTCAAGCTGGTCGAGGAACCGCCGGAGCACGTCAAGTTCATCTTCGCGACGACCGAGCCCGAGAAGGTCATCGGCACCATCCGGTCGCGCACCCACCACTACCCGTTCCGGCTCGTCCCGCCCGCGGTGATGCTCGAGTACATCGAGCAGCTCTGCACGCAGGAGTCCGTGTCGGTGGCCCCCGGCGTCCTGCCCCTGGTGGTGCGTGCCGGCGGTGGATCCGTCCGTGACACCCTGTCGCTGCTCGACCAGCTGATGGCCGGCAGCGAAGACGGTGCGATCGCCTACGAGCGTGCCGTGGCCCTGCTCGGCTACACCGATGCCGCCCTGCTCGACGACGTCGTCGACGCCCTGGCCGTCGCCGACCCGGCGTCCGCGTTCGCCGCGATCGACCGCGTCGTGCAGACCGGACAGGACCCCCGCCGTTTCGTCGAGGACCTGCTCGAGCGCCTGCGCGACCTGATCGTCGTCGCGGCGACGAACGAGAGCGCCGCCGCCGTCCTGCGCGGGGTCTCCCCGGAAGAACTCGACACCATGAGCCGCCAGGCCGGGGTCTTCGGCGCGACCGGGCTCTCCCGCTCCGCCGACATCGCGAACCGTGCCCTCACCGAGATGACCGGCGCGACCTCGCCCCGGTTGCACCTCGAGCTCATGACTGCCCGGATGCTCGTGCCCGAGGCCGACGACACCCAGCGCGGAGCCCTCGCCCGCGTGGAGCGACTGGAACGTCGCGTCGGGGTCGGCGACGCCGGTGGACACCAGGCCGGCGCCGGCGAGCAGTCCGCTCCCGCCGTCGCCGCTGCACCGCGTCGTGAGCAGCCGGCAGCCGCGGCTCCCGCAGCGCCTGCTCCCTCCCTCGCCCCGACGCCCGCTCCGGCAGCGGCTCGTGCGACGCCCGAGCGTCCCGTCGAGCAGCCCGCCGCGCCGCAGGCCGACTCCGGAGCCGTGGCCCGCGACGCCGCAGCGTCGTGGGCAGCGGTCGCTCCGAGCACTCCTGGAGCACCCGCGCAGACCTCGGCCGAGCCCGCGAAGTCCGAGCCCTCGAAGCCGGAGCCCTCGAAGCCGGAGCCCTCGAAGCCCGCGGCCGAGCCGGTCAGCCCGTCGTCCACCGGTCAGGGCACGACGATCGGTGACGAGCCCGCCGTCCGGACCGTCGGTGCCGTCGGCTTCCAGCAGATGCGCGACTCCTGGCCGCAGATCGTCGAGCACGTGCAGCACGCCAAGCGTTCGGCGTGGTCGGTGGTCGTCACGGCGCAGGTCACCGCGCTCCGCGACGACGTGCTGACGCTGACGTTCCCGAGCCAGCAGGACGTCGCCTCGTTCAAGGAGATGTCCGACCCCTCGGCGAGCGTCAGCGAACTGCTCCGCGCCGCCATCGTGGACGTCCTCGGTCTGCGGGTGAAGTTCGTCGCCCGCGGGCCCGGACAGCAGCAGCGTCCCCAGCAGCAGCAGCAGCAGTCGGCTCCGGCACAGCAGGCCGCACCGGCCCAGCGTCCGGCGCCCGCTGCCCAGGCGCCCGCCGCGGCCCCGGCGCCGGCCCCGGCGCCCGAGCCCGCAGCACCGGAGTCCCCGACGCCGGCTTCCGCTGCTGAGCCCATGCCGACGGCTGCCCCTGCCGCCGAGCCGAAGGCCGCGTCGGCAGCACCCGAGTCGACGGCACCTCCTGTGCCGACGGCAGCGCCCGCGCCGAAGTCCGCGCCCGAGCCGAAGGCAGTGCCGACCGCGTCCGCCCCGCAGCGCGACCAGGCACCGGCCGAACCGACCCCCGCTCCCTCGGGCGCGCCGGTGACGGACTGGGCGGTCGCGACGATCCCCGCCAGCGACCCCACCGCCGACGCCGTCCCGGAGTCCGTCGAGCCCAGCTGGGCAGCACCCTTCGGCACCGTGCCGGCGTCCGCGCCGGTCGCCCCCGCCGAGACGAGCACGCCCCAGCCGGCCGAGTCGGCACCGTCGGCCGCACCCGCGCGACCGGGCGCTGCCACGGCCGGGCAGCCCGACGGCCCGACCACCCCGGGTCTGCAGGCGGCGTCCGGAGCGGGAGCCGTACCTCCCGGCGGTTCCGTCGTGCCGGGCGTCCCGGTCGACGACTACCCACTCGACGACGAACCGTACGACGACGGTGCCCCGTTCCCCGACCCGGGGATCGGACGAAGCGCAGCACCAGCAGCACCAGCAGCACCCGCAGCCGCGGCGCCGGCAGCCCCGGTGCAGCAGGCCGCACCGCAGCGTGCGGCCCAGCCCGCCGCCGCTCCCGCCCGCACCGCACCGCCCGCACGCCGCGCCCCGGTCGCCGGCCGGTACGGCGAGGCCGTCGTGCGTGAGATCCTCAACGCCCAGTTCATCGAGGAGACCGCTCTCCACCAGGACGGTGCCTGATGTACGACGGGATCGTCCAGGACCTCATCGACGAGTTCGGCCGCCTGCCCGGCATCGGCCCGAAGTCGGCGCAGCGCATCGCCTTCCACATCCTGCAGACCGAGTCGTTCGACCCGAGCCGGCTGTCCGAGCTGCTCGCCGACGTCAAGGAGCGGGTCCGCTTCTGCGAGATCTGCGGCAACGTCACCGAGAACGTCCAGTGCAGCATCTGCCGCGACCCGCGCCGCTCGCCGGCGACGATCTGCGTGGTGGAAGAGGCGAAGGACGTCGCGGCGATCGAGCGCACACGAGAGTTCCGCGGGCTGTACCACGTGCTCGGTGGGGCGATCAGCCCGATCGACGGCATCGGACCGGACGACCTCCGCATCCAGCAGCTCATGACACGTCTGGCCGACGGCACCGTGGCCGAGGTCATCATCGCGACCGACCCCAACCTCGAGGGCGAGGCGACGGCGACGTACCTCAGCCGGCTGCTCGTCCCCATGGGCATCCGCACCACCCGGCTCGCGTCGGGGCTGCCCGTCGGCGGCGACCTGGAGTACGCCGACGAGGTCACGCTCGGTCGTGCCTTCGAAGGGCGCCGCGTCGTCGGCGGCTGACCGCCACGCAGGATCCTTGCGTCGGGGCCCGCTCGCACGCAACATCCCCGAAACACCGACTACCATTGTGAGACCGCGTGACCTCGCGGTGTCGCCGTCTCCGGGAGTACCAGCCAGTGGCCTTGATCGTGCAGAAGTTCGGTGGTTCATCCGTCGCGGACGCCGAGAGCATCAAGCGCGTGGCGAAGCGGATCGTCGAGACGAAGAAGGCCGGCAACGACGTGGTCGTGGCGGTGTCGGCGATGGGCGACACCACCGACGAACTCGTCGACCTGGCGCACTCCGTCACGCCGATCCCCGCCGGCCGTGAGCTCGACATGCTCCTGACCGCGGGGGAGCGCATCTCGATGGCGCTGCTCGCGATGGCGATCAAGAGCCTCGGGGTCGAAGCGTCCTCCTACACCGGCAGCCAGGCCGGCATGCTCACCGACGCCCAGCACGGCAAGGCCCGCATCGTCGACGTCACCCCGAAGCGCGTGCGCGAGGCGCTCGACTCCGGCCACGTCGCGATCGTCGCCGGGTTCCAGGGCTTCAACCGCACCACGGGCGAGATCACCACGCTCGGCCGCGGCGGCTCGGACACCACGGCCGTCGCCCTCGCCGCAGCACTCGACGCCGACGTCTGCGAGATCTACACCGACGTCGACGGCATCTTCACCGCCGACCCCCGCGTCGTGCCGAAGGCCCGCAAGGTCGATCGCGTCACCAGCGAGGAGATGCTCGAGCTCGCAGCCTCGGGTGCCAAGGTCCTGTACATCCGCGCCGTCGAGTACGCCCGGCGGCACGGCGTCACCCTGCACGTCCGGTCCTCGTTCAACAACAACGAGGGCACCATCGTCTACAACCCTGCCGAGGGGGAAACCGTGGAAGAACCGATCATCACCGGGATCGCCGGAGACCTCTCCGAGGGCAAGATCACCGTCGTGGGGGTCCCGGACCAGCCGGGCAAGGCCGCCGAGATCTTCACCAACGTGGCACGCGCCGGGGCGAACATCGACATGATCGTCCAGAACGTGTCGGCGGCGTCGACCGGGCGGACGGACATCTCGTTCACCCTGCCGAAGGACCAGGGCCAGACCGTGCTGACGGCGCTCGAGGTCGCGAAGGCCGACATCGGCTACGAGAGCATCCAGTACGACGACCAGATCGGCAAGCTCGCCCTGGTCGGCGCCGGCATGCGCACGAACGCCGGCGTCTCGGCGCAGCTCTTCCGCGCCCTGCACGACGCGTCGATCAACATCGAGATGATCTCCACGTCCGAGATCCGCATCTCGGTCGTCACCCGCGCCGACACCCTGAACGAGGCGATGCGCGTCGTGCACAGCGCGTTCGGCCTCGACGCCGACGCCGAGGCCGTCGTCTACGCCGGCACCGGCCGCTGACGCCCGCTGACCCGTCGATCCGCTGAACCACCAGGAGCACCGCATGAGCACCCTCACCGTCGCCGTCGTCGGCGCCACCGGCCAGGTCGGCGCCGTGATGCGTCGCCTGCTCGAAGAGCGCGCGTTCCCGGCCGACCGGGTCCGCTTCTTCGCGAGCGCCCGTTCCGCCGGCACGACGCTGCCGTTCCGGGGCGAGCAGATCGTGGTCGAGGACTCCGAGCTCGCTGACCCGTCCGGCATCGACATCGCGCTGTTCTCCGCCGGGGCCACCGCCTCGCGGGCCCTCGCGCCGAAGTTCGCCGCCGCCGGGGCACTCGTCGTCGACAACTCCAGCGCCTGGCGTATGGACCCCGACGTCCCGCTCGTGGTGAGCGAGGTGAACCCGCACGCCATCGACCAGGCGCCAAAGGGGATCATCGCGAACCCGAACTGCACGACCATGGCGATCATGCCGGTGCTCAAGGTGCTCGACACCGAGTCCGGGCTCCGCCGACTCGTCGCCACGACCTACCAGGCGGTCTCGGGTTCCGGGCTCGCCGGGGTCGAGGAACTCCTGGGCCAGGCGAAGGCCGCGCTCGAGCAGGACACCGCTGCGCTGACGCACGACGGATCCGCCGTGACGTTCCCCGAGCCCGTCAAGTACGTCCGGCCGATCGCCTTCGACGTCGTGCCGCTCGCCGGCAGCATCGTCGAGGACGGCCTGGGCGAGACCGACGAGGAGAAGAAGCTCCGGAACGAGAGCCGGAAGATCCTCGAGCTGCCCGACCTGCTCGTCGCCGGCACGTGCGTGCGCGTCCCCGTGTTCACCGGGCACTCGATCTCGGTGCACGCCGAGTTCGAGCGTCCGCTGTCGCCCGAGCGTGCGACCGAGATCCTGTCGAGCGCACCCGGGGTCGAGCTCTCCGACGTCCCGACCCCGCTGCAGGCCGCCGGCCAGGACCCGGCGTTCGTCGGCCGCATCCGCGCCGACCAGTCCGCGCCCGAGGGCCGCGGCCTCGTGCTGTTCGTCAGCAACGACAACCTGCGGAAGGGCGCCGCGCTCAACGCGGTGCAGATCGCCGAGACGATCGTCGCGCGCCGCTCCGTCGACGCGTAGCGCGCCCCGGGCGCGACCAGCAGACGGACAGGAGGCCCGTGGCGACACCGCCACGGGCCTCCTGTCCGTCTGTCGGGTGCCGCCGGTAGGATCGACGGGTGGCAGAGCAGCAGGTGGACCCCATCGACGTCGTCCTGATCGGCGGAGGCATCATGAGTGCCACGCTCGGGGCCATCATCCACAAGCTCGAGCCCAGCTGGAAGATCCGCGTGTACGAGCGGCTCGGCACGGTTGCGCAGGAGTCCTCGAACCCGTGGAACAACGCCGGTACCGGGCACTCGGCACTGTGCGAGCTGAACTACACGCCGGAACTGCCGGACGGCCGCGTCGACATCGCGAAGGCCGTCACGGTCAACGAGCAGTTCCAGGTCTCGCGGCAGTTCTGGGCGCACCTGGTCGAGACCGGCGTACTGCCCGAACCCACGAACTTCATCAACCCCACGCCGCACATCTCCTTCGTGTGGGGCGAGGCCAACGTCGCGTACATGCGCGCCCGGTACGAGGCCATGCGTGACCACCCGCTCTTCGCGGGCATCGAGTTCTCGGACGACCCGGCGCAGATCCGGAAGTGGGCACCGGCGCTCATCCCCGGCCGCAAGAAGGACCAGCCGATCGCGGCGACCTACTCGGCAGCCGGCTCGGACGTCGACTTCGGGTCGCTCACCCGCCAGCTCTTCGACCAGCTCGAGATCGACGGTGTCGAGTTCGAACCCTCGCACCAGGTCACCAACCTGACCCGCTCCAAGGTGTCCGAGGGCTGGGTGCTCAACGTCCGCAACGAGATCGGCCGGTCGACGCAGCGCATCGCCGCGAAGTTCGTCTTCGTCGGTGCCGGTGGCGGAGCCCTGCACCTGCTGCAGAAGTCCGGCATCCCGGAGATCCGCGGCTACGGCGGCTTCCCGGTGTCGGGCGAGTTCCTTCGCACCGACGACCCCGAGGTGGTGCAGAAGCACTCCGCCAAGGTCTACGGCAAGGCCAGTGTCGGTGCCCCGCCGATGTCGGTGCCGCACCTCGACACCCGCATCGTCGACGGTGGGTCGTCGCTGATGTTCGGGCCGTACGCGGGGTTCAGTCCGAAGTTCCTGAAGCAGGGCTCGGTCCTCGACCTGTTCCGCTCGATCCGGCCGCACAACCTCCGCCCGATGCTGAGCGTCGCGTTCTCGAACTTCGACCTGGTCCGCTACCTGGTCGGCCAGCTCCTCGCGTCGAAGCACACCAAGTTCGAGGCGCTCCGCGACTTCATGCCGAGCGCCGAGCCTGAGAACTGGCACCGCATCACCGCGGGGCAGCGTGTCCAGGTGATCAAGCCCGACAAGGACAAGGGCGGTGTGCTGCAGTTCGGCACCGAGGTCATCACCGCCGCCGACGGCTCGATCGCCGGCCTGCTCGGGGCGTCGCCGGGTGCCTCGACCGCCGTGCCGATCATGCTCACGATGCTGCGCCGGTGCTTCCCGGACCGGTGGGACGGCTGGCAGGACGACGTCCGCGCGATGGTGCCGACCTACGGGCAGGACCTGGGGGACGACCCGGCTCTGGCCGACGCCACGCTCGAGCGCACGGCGAAGGTGCTCGGCCTGCACCACTGAGGCCTGTCGTGGTCCGCTCGGGTTTGCGGTCTGTTCGAACGTGTGTTCGAATGACGGCATGCGGTGGAGTGGACAGGCGATCGACGCCGAGCAGAGCGACGCGCTGCCCGGGATGGAATCGAACAGCGGGTTCGTCCGGAGCGTGACGACGCCCGAGTTCGCCGGGGTGACCTTCCACGAGGTCCTGGCGAAGAGCGCCCTGAACCGGGTGCCGAGCGCGGACGGGTCGGGGACCTACGGCTGGACGATCAACCCGTACCGCGGGTGCAGCCACGCCTGCGTGTACTGCTTCGCCCGTCCGACCCACACCTACTTGGAGTTCGACGGCGGCGCCGACTTCGACCAGCAGATCGTGGTGAAGACGAACGTCGCCGACGTGCTGCGTCGTGAGCTCGGCAAGCCCTCGTGGGACCGTCACCCGGTGGCGCTCGGCACGAACACCGACCCGTACCAGCGGGCCGAGGGGCGGTACCGGCTGATGCCCGGTGTGATCGAGGCGCTGGCGGAGTCGCGCACCCCCTTCAGCATCCTGACGAAGGGCACGCTGCTGCGCCGCGACCTGCCGTTGCTGGCCGAGGCGGCGAAGGTGGTGCCGGTCGACCTCGCGATGTCGATCGCCGTGTACGACGACTCGCTGCAGCAGTCGGTCGAGTCCGGCACCCCGACGACGTCGGCCCGGCTGGCGACCGTGCGGGCCATCCGCGACGCGGGGCTCGACTGCGCCGTGTTCCTGATGCCGGTGCTGCCGTACATCACCGACACCCGGGCGCACCTCGACGACGCCATCGGTCGGGCGACCGCGGCCGGCGCGACGAGCATCATGTACTCGGCGCTGCACCTGCGGCCGGGCGTCAAGCCGTGGTGGTTCGAGTGGCTCGGCCGCGAGCGACCCGACCTGGTGCAGCGGTACCGCGCGATGTACCTCGACAACACCTACGCGCCGAAGGACTACCGACGGTGGCTGTCGGAGCGCATCCGCCCGATCCTGGCGGCGCACGGGGTCGGACTGGGGCGCGTGGACCCGGCGACGGGGTCGATGGGCTTCTCGGAACCGCGAACGCTGCAGCCGGGGATGCCGCAGGGGCTGGGCACGGGCGGGCCGCAGGCGCTGCCGCAGGAGCAGTCGGTGCCGACGGTGTCACCGCTGAAGCGCGCCGACCCCGGGTTCGACCAGCGGCTGCTCCGGCCGGCTGCGGCGCAGACGCTGTTCTGAGGAGCGTCCGTCCGGGTCGTGTCCGGTCCACGTTCGGGGGACAGCAAGACCCCGGTCCGGGCCGCTATCATCGTGCGGGTCGCCGCACGGCCCCGGATTCGGGGTACACGGCCGCTGCTCCGGTGGTTGGATCGTGGACGGCGCCCTTGCCACCCGGAAGGATCCACCTCGTGCTCGGCATCCCCACGCACCTCGCACCGCGAGTGAACGCGTGGTCGACCGTGCGCGCATTCCACGCCGGCGCCATCGGCTCGCTGTTGGCCGCGGCCATCACGCTCGTGCTCTACGGCCTGTCCGAGCCCGGGGTGCAGGTCGTCGGCACGGCGCTGGCGGTCGTCCCGATGCTCGCCATGATCGGCGTGCACGTGCAGTTCGGCAACCGCGTCTCGGCGATCGCCTTCCTGGCCGTCGGCGGTGTCTGTGCCTGGTGGTTCGCCGTCGGGGTCCAGCAGCAGGTGCCGACCGGTTGGGTGACCTCGTACCTGATGTCCCTCGTCGTGATCCCGCTCATCCTGGTCGGGGGCGCAGGCGCCGTGCCGAGCCGCGTCGTGCTGTGGTCCTTCGTCGGCTTCCTGACCGGACGACTCGCCACGTGGATCGCCATCGTGCAGGCCGACCAGTCGCCCCGTCCGCTCATCCTCGCCTGGGTCACGCTGGGCTTCGTGGTCGCGCTCGTGCTCTTCACGACCCGCAGCACGGGGCGGAGCGAACGGGTGCAGCCCGAGCTCCTGCGTTCTGCCCGTGAAGAACACGTGTCCGCGTACCGCGCGGGGGTCGAGGCCGAGGCGTCCGCGATCCTGCACGACACCGTGCTCAACCACCTCGGCGCGATCGCCCTCGCGCCGGACGGCCCGATGGACCCGCACCTCGCCGAGACGGTCGACGCCGACGTCGCGGTGCTCACCGGCAAGGGGTGGCTCGCGCCGGCCGCCCGCCCGCGTCCCGGGGCCGCGGCCGAGGCGTTCGGCACCATGGTCGACGAGCACCGGACGCTCGGACTCGACGTGACCGTCTCGGGTGACACCTCCGCGCTCGAGCGCCTGGACCAGCGTGCGCTGTCGGCGGTCGTCCGGGCCGTCGGCCAGTGCCTGGCCAACGTGCGGAAGCACGCGGGGACCGACGCCGCAGAGGTCAGCGTGTTCGACGACAGCGCGTCCTGCACCGTCATGGTCGTCGACGACGGTCGTGGGTTCGACGAGGACGCCACCGGAGCCGACCGGATGGGCCTCCGCGGTTCGGTGCGTGAGCGGATCGGCCGGGTCGGCGGTGACGTCCAGATCTGGTCGTCGCCCGGTTCCGGCACGAGCGTCATGATGACCGTGCCGTACGGACCGGTCACCGGCGCGGTCACCGTGCCGGCGGTCAGCGACGGCCGGGGGACCGAGCGATGAACGCGATCCGGCAGCGGCTCGGGTCCGGTCCGGGGCCCCGCCGCACTGCCCAGCAGTACGACCCGCTCGGCGCGATGGGGTCGCGGCCACTGGCCGTCGTACTCGGTGCCGGCAGCGTCGTCTGGGCACTGCTCGTGTCGATCTTCGACCGCGACGTCGTGGGCAGCCCCACCCTCAGTGCCCTCACCGTGCTGCTCGTCGCGGCCTCGGCGGTGGTGGTGCTCGCTGCCTCGAGCCCGTTCCGTGCGCCGTTCCCGCGGTCGGCGTTCGTCGCGCACGTCGGGTTGCTCGGCCTGGCGTCGGTGACGAGCGTCGCGGCGCAGTGGGGACCGGACCGCAGCGCCCTGAACGACTTCATGTCCCTGATCACCGCGACCGGCATCGTCATGGTCGCGCCGTACCGTCCGTGGACCGACCTGACGATCGGCGGGCTCGTGCTGGCCGCGGTGAACGCCGTGACCTGGGGCGCGGGCGCCGCGGAGTTCCCGCACGAGGTGCCGGTCGCCGTCGCGGCGTTCCTGGCCGCGGCACCGACGCTCGTGCTGACCGCCGCGTCCGCGGTGTTCGCCTGGACCTTCGCGGGGCTCGCCGAACGGGTGCAGATCCGCGCCGGGTCGTACTCCGTCGCGCGTGCCGAGCGGGACGGCATCGCGGCGAGCGTGCAGCAGGACCGCTCGACGATCCTGTCCCGCGACGTCGCCCCGTTCTTCGCCGAGCTCCGCACGCGCGACGTCATCACCGACGCCGACCGTGCCCGTGCCCGTGCGATCGCCGACGGCATCCGGGCGTCCATGGTCGCCGACGCCGACCGCACCTGGTTCGAGCACGCCGTCCGGGTCGACGGCGGCCAGGCGCCGGTGGTCGACGACCCCGACGGCCTGATCGCGACGCTCGACACCGACCAGCGGGCTGTCGTCCGCACCTTCGTCCGTGCGGCCCTCCGTGCCTCGACCGTCGACCCGGCCGGCTTCCGCGCGACCGTGCGACGAGTCGACACTCTGGCGGACCCGGCACCCCAGGCCCGCCCGGCGGACCACGCGGCCCCCGCGGCTCGCGCAGCCCCCGCGGCCCCCGCGGCCCGGGCAGCCCTGGCGGCCCGGCCCGCGCAGGCACCCGCACCCGCTCGTGTGTCCGTCGACATGGAGCTCGCCGTCGCGGACTCCGACATCGGCATCCACCGCACCTTCGACCCCTACTTCGCCGTCCTCCGCGTGACGTTCCCCGACCTCGACGTCGCGGTCCGCCCTTCCGCCCTCGCACTAAGGTTCTCCTATGACCAGCACTGACCCGAACAGGCTCTCGGAGGGGTCGCCGTCCCTCCCGAACCCGGGAGCACGACGTGTGCGGCTGGCCATCCTCGACGACCACGAGGTGCTGCTGGACAGCCTGTCGAGCTGGATCGCGGTGAACGCGTTCGACTTCGACCTGGCCCTGACCGCGCACACCTGGCTCGAGATGGTCCACAGCGACAGCTTCCCGACCGACCTGGTGTTCCTCGACTTCCAGCTCAAGGAACCGGTCTCGATCGAGGCCCGCGTCCGCACCTGCCGTGCCGCCGGGGCGAAGGTCATCGTGCTCTCGAGCGTCGACAGCCGTGAGTCCCGCGACCGCGCCCTGGCAGCCGGCGCCGCGGCGTTCCTGTCGAAGTCGTTGCCGATGCGCGAGGTCATGGACGTCGCCCGCGAGATCATGGGCGTCGCCCGTGAGACCCCGCAGCCCCGTGAGTGGCGTCCGCTGCCGACCGGTGCCGCCGCGCACCAGCGGCCGAAGCTCAGCGCCGGTGAGGAAGAGGCGCTGCGGCTCTACGTGTCCGGCTACTCGACGAACGAGGTCGCCGCGCAGATGAACGTGCAGTACGAGACCGCGAAGACCTACCTGCGTCGCGTGCGCGAGAAGTACAGCAAGGTGGGCCGCCCCGCCTCGAAGAAGTCCGACCTCATCCGTCGGGCCGCCGAGGACGGGTTCCTCGCGTAGTGGCGAAGCTCTACTTCCGCTACGGCGCGATGAACAGCGGCAAGAGCACGGGCTTGCTGCAGGCGGCCTACAACTACGAGGAGCGCGGGCACCGGGTGCTGCTCGCCAAGCCCGCGGTGGACACCAAGGGCGACCGTGAGATCGTCTCCCGCCTCGGCGTCACCCGGACCGTCGACATCGTGTTCTCGCCGGACGCCGACGTGCGCCAGGCCGTCTCCGCCGCCGGTGCCGTCGACCCCGAGTCGGAGCGCCTGGACGGCATGGTGCGGTCCGTCAGCTGCGTGCTCGTCGACGAGGCGCAGTTCCTCACCCCGCGACAGGTCGACGACCTGCTGCGCATCGCGGTGCTCGACGAGATCCCGGTCATCACCTACGGCATCCGCACGGACTTCCGCACCGAGGCGTTCCCCGGCAGCGCCCGCCTGCTCGAGGTCGCGCACTCCCTTGAAGAGCTGAAGACCATCTGCCGCTGCGGCCGCAAGGCGGTCTTCAACGCCCGCACGGTCGACGGCCGGTTCGTCTTCGACGGCTCCCAGGTCGCGATCGACGGCGTCGACGTCGCCTACGAGTCCCTCTGCGCCAACTGCTACCTGACGGAGTCCGGCGGCCGCCTCGACGGCGCCTGACCGCTCGTGCCGGCGTGCGTCCGGTACGCACCCAGCAGACGGGCTGGAGGCCCGTGGCGGCGCCGCCACGGGCCTCCAGTCCGTCGCGTGCACAGGAATGCACGTGCGCCGACGCGCGTTGGTGACCACATGACCGACGACACCCTGCACCTGTCCGTCCTCGACCTGGCCACCCGCGAGTACGGCCAGTCCAACACCGAGGCCCTGCAGGGGTCCATCGACATGGCCGTGCACGCCGAGCAGCTCGGGTACGAGCGGTTCTGGGTCGCCGAGCACCACGGGATGCCGGGCATCACCTCCTCGGCCCCGGCGGTGCTGCTGAGCGCCGTGGGCGCGGCCACCTCGACCATCCGCATCGGATCCGGTGGCGTCATGCTGCCCAACCACGCGCCCCTCGTCGTCGCCGAGCAGTTCGGCACCCTCCGTGCGCTGTACGGCGACCGGGTCGACCTCGGGCTCGGGCGCGCTCCCGGCACCGACGGTGCGACGGCGATGGCCCTCCGCCGCACGGACCGACTCGACGTCGACGACTTCCCGGACCGCTTGGCCGACCTGATCGGGTTCTTCACCGGCATGGGCGCCGAGAACCCGCTGGCGGGCATCCGCGCCGTGCCGGGCTACGGCGACGTGCCGGAGTTCTGGCTGCTCGGGTCCTCCGGCTACAGCGCCCAGGTCGCCGGTGCGCTCGGCATCTCCTTCGCCTTCGCCCACCACTTCGCGTCGGACAACACCGAGGCGGCACTCGCCCTGTACCGCGATTCGTTCCGTCCGTCACGCTTCCGCCAGACGCCGAACGCGCTGATCGGTGTGCAGGTCGTCACCGACGAGGACCCCGCCGTCATCGACGAGCAGAGCGCCCCGGGCATGATCTCGTTCATCCGGATGCGCTCGGGCCGGAAGCCCGAGCCGGTGTCGATGGACGAGGCGCGTGCGTACGAGTTCAACGACCTCGAGCGTCGGTTCATCGCGGCCCGCACCGAGCGTCAGGCCTACGGCAACGCCGAGCAGGTCGCGGAGAAGATCAACGCACTCGTGGCGTCGACCGGGGCGAACGGCGTGATCGTGTCGCCCGGTGCTGCGCAGGCGCGGTACCGGCACCAGGCGCTCGACGTCGTGGCCGGGCTGCACGCCGCCGGCAAGCTCGTGCCCGCGGGTGCGTCGGTCTCCGTCTAGGTCGCTTCGTGAGCAGGAATGGTCGGGTGTCCACTGGGCACCCGACCATTGCTGCTCACGAAGTTCCGTGGCGCTTCAGCTGAGCAGGCCCAGGCGCGTGGCTGCGGCGACCGCCCCGACGCGGGAACCGACGTCCAGCTTGCGGAAGACGTTGTAGACGTGCCGCTTGACGGTGCCGATCGCGAGCTGCAGGTCGGCGGCGATCTCGGCGTTGGTGCGCGCGGCGGCGAGGAGTCGCAGGACCTCGAGCTCGCGGTCGCTCAACGGTGAGCCGGCTCGGGCCTCGGTCACCAGGTCGACGGGGAACGTGACGGGTGCCGCGTCGGCATGTGCGGCCCGCGCGATCCGGTCGACGAGTTCGCGGCTCGGGGTGTCCTTCGTGACGAAGTCGACCGCGCCGGCATCGAGCAGGGTCCGGCGGAGGACGGCGTCCCGGTGCATCGTGAGCACCACCACCCGGATGTCCGGGCGAGTCCGGCGGACCGTGGCGATCGTCGTCCGTGCCGGCGGGCCGTCCAGTTCGACGTCGAGCAGCAGGACGTCGATCGCGGCGGCCTCGGGGGAGTCGAGCACCTCTGACGGTCGTTCGCCGTGCGCCACGACTCGGATCGTGGGGACTGCGGCCAGGATCGTGGCGAGTCCTTCGCGGAAGAGCCGGTGGTCGTCGACGATGGCGACGTGGGTGACGGTCACAGGGTCCCCCTCGGGATGGTCAGGCGGACGGTGGTGCCGTGGTCTCGGCTGCCGCGGACGCTGTCGACGTCGAGCCGGGCCCCGATCACCGCCGCACGCTCGCGCATGGTCTGCTGGCCGAGGCGGCCGTCGGCGTCGCTCTCCACGTCGAACCCCGGGCCGTCATCGGCGACCGTCACCACCAGCGCTGCGGGTGACCAGAGGAAGCGCACCGAAGCCGTCGAACCGGGAGCGTGCTTGCTGCGGTTCGTGAGCGCCTCGAGCAGGATCGTCAGCGCTTCCTCGGCCTGCCAGTTCGGCAGGGGACCGGCCACACCCGTCGACTCGATGGACAGGAGGTCGTCGTCGGGGAACAGGTCGCGCACGTGCCGTCGGAGCGCGTCGTCGAGCAGGGCATCCCCGACCCGGGCGTGCAGGCTCACTGCGAGGTCCTGGACGTCGCCGAGTGCGCTCCGGAGCAACCGCGCTGCGTCGTCGAGCTGGTCGGCTCGTTCGTCCGCCGGTGGATCCGTCAGCAGGACGAGGTCGAGGCGCTGCAGCCCGGCGAGGATGCCGTGGGCGACGCGGTCGTGCAGGTCACGCGCGATCTGCGTCCGGGAGTCCAGGTGCGCCGTGGTGAGGCGTTGGCGTAGTGCCTCCGTGTACGCGACCGCCCCGGCCGGGAACCGGCTCCAGATGCCGGCGTGCAGGGCCCTGGTGGCGCGCAGGACCTCGGCGGTGGACGCCGCGCCGACCTCGTCGACGAAGACCGGTAGGTAGGCGTCGAACAGCATCTCCGCCGCGAGCATGGCGCCGGCCGGGTGCTGGGCGTGCTCGGCGTGCAGACTGCCGGTCGCCAGGTGCTCGGGGTCGAGGAACGCGTGGCTCACGACGCTGCCGTCGGTCCCTGCGGCGTAGCGCTCGTGGGCCTCGGCGATCATCGACGAGACGTTCTCGGTCAGGCTCTGCGCCAGCGCCGGGTCGTCCGCGATGTCGGGGAACTCGGCGGCGATCGCGACGAGCACGGCGGCGAGGGGATGGTCGTTCTGCATGGCGCTTGCGAGCGTAGCGGGAGGGGCTGCTCGTGATGGGGCGGGGACCGGCTGACTGGGTCGTGCGACCCATCGGGCGGCCGAGATGCACCCGGGCAAAGCAGAAGGCCCTGGTTCCGGAGAACCAGGGCCTTCTTTGTACTGTCTCAACACAGTGTCGGGGTGACAGGATTTGAACCTGCGACCTCCTCGTCCCGAACGAGGCGCGCTACCAAGCTGCGCCACACCCCGCGGTGTGATCACTCCGTACCGGAGCAACCAGACAATACTATCCGATGATCGGGGATGCTCACGACCATCCGGTGAACTCCCGGGCGCGTCGGCTCAGGAAGCTCGTGCGGTCAGGGTGACCATGACGGCCTCGGGCCGGCAGGCGAACCGGACGGGCGCGTAGATCGAGGTGCCGAGACCGGCCGAGACCTCGAGCCACGACCAGTGGTTGCGGTGCTCCCACTTGTGCAATCCGCTCGCGTACCGGCGGGGGAGGTCGCTGTTCGTGACCAGCGCGCCGACCCCGGGGACCGCCACCTGACCGCCATGGGTGTGCCCGGCGAAGATGATGTCGGCACCCTGGGTCACGAAGGCATCGAGCACGCGACGGTACGGCGCGTGCGTGACACCGATCGCGACCGGAGCGGGGCCGTCCTCGTCCTCGGACCACGGCACGTCGCTGCGCATCTCGTCGACGTTGGTGGGGAGCAGGTCGAGGCGGTCCCAGTCGCGGTGCGCGTCCGAGGTGCCGAACAGCTCGAACCGGGAGCCGCGGAGTTCGATCGCGTGCGCCTGGTCGTTGAGGTCGAGCCAGCCGAGCGACTCGAAGAACGCCGTCTGCCGATCGATGTCGAGACCGACGGGCTCCGCAGCCTTGTGCATCCGGCTCGGCCCCGAGAAGTACTTGAGCGGGTTGCGCGGGGAGGGCCCGAAGAAGTCGTTCGACCCGTAGGCGAACACACCGGGCACCCCGCGGAACGGCTCGAGCGCGTACTCAACAGCAGCGTTCGCGGTCGCGTGGCCGAGGTTGTCCCCGGTGTTCACGATGAAGTCCGGTTCGACCAGGCTCAGGTCGCGCAGCCACTGCTGCTTGTCGGCCTGCCACGGGGCCATGTGGATGTCGGAGAGGTGCAGGACGGTGACGTCACGGGAACCCGGCGGGAGCACCGGGACGGTCTCCCACCGGATCCCGAAGCGACGGCGCTCGACGAGTGACCCCCACGCTGCCGAAGCAGCTCCGATGGCCGCGCCGGCAGCGAGGACGCCGAGTGCGGTGCGACCGCGGGTCACTTGCAGTCCTTGGGCGCCTTGCCGTTCTTGTCGCCGTAGAGCTGGATCGTCACGTTGTCGTTCTTGTTCGCCGTCGCGTTGATCGCCGGCTCGACCGCGGCGACCTTGCAGGTCTTGCCACCGCCGCCCTTGGCGTAGCTGTCGGCGAGGTTGACGTTCGTGAACCCCGCGTCGTTCAGGGCCGAGCGGGCGTCCCCGAGGGAGTCGCCGCCGATCTCAGGAACGGTCGCCTGGGTGCCGTCGGACGTGTAGACGGTGACGCTCGAACCCGAGGACAGGAGCGCACCCGCCGCCGGGGACGTCGAGGTCACGGAGCCGGGGTTCCCCGGGCCGGGGCGTGCCCCACCGTCGACGTAGGTGAACCCGGCGCCCGAGATCGCCGCGCGGGCCTCGTCCGCCGTCTTGCCCTGCAGGTTCGGCAGTGCCTTGGCGTTGCCGCGGAGCGCCGAGCTGTTCGGGTCGGTGAACGGACCGGCGGGGTAGATCGCGTTGACCGGCGTCTGCGCCTGCCGCCACACGTCCGCACGGCTGGCGGCGTACGTGCCGCTCACCCCGTTGCTGAAGTTGCGGAGGTTGGTGAGCTTGCCGTCGGTGTTGCCCTGCCAGTAGGCGGTGGCGACACGCGAGCTCGAGCCGACCAGCCAGATCTGGTTGCCGTCGTCGGTCGTACCCGTCTTGCCGAACAGCTGCATGCCGTCCGGGGTCTGTGCGCCGCGAGCGGTGCCGTTGGCGATCGTGCCCTTCATGGCGTAGATGGCGGCGTGAGCGACCTCGGGGTCGATCGCCTGCTTGCAGTCCTTGGTCTGTCCGCCGAGCTTCTTGCCGGACGGCGAGGTGATCTGGTCGATGGCGATCGGCTTGCAGTAGATGCCGTTGTTCGCAACGGCGGCGTACGCGGCGGCCATCGTCATGGGCGCGATCTCGTTGATGCCGAGGACCGACGACGGGTTGGAGAGGAGCTCTCCGCCGTCCGCACGGTGGACGCCGAGGGATTCGGCGACCTTCTTGATGTCGCAGAGGTCGAGCTTCTGCGCCATGTTGAGGAACGCCAGGTTGATGGACTGCGCCGTCGCCGCGGCGACGGTGTAGTTGCCGCTCTCGCCGGGACTGTCGTTCTTCGGCCGGTATCCGCCTCCGACGTAGTACGGCTGGCCGCACTGGGTCCACCCCGTTGACATGTCACGCGGCGCGCCACTGACGACCTCGTTCAGCCCGTGCCCGGCCTGCAGCCACGCGAGCAGGGTGAAGAGCTTGTAGGTCGAGCCCGTCTGGAAGCCCTTGGCGCTGCCGTACTTCTCGTCGACGCTGTAGTTCAGGGACGTCGATGTCGGCGCGGACTTCAACGACTCGTCGAAGTCCTTGTTCTGTGCCATCGTGACGATGCGGCCGGAGCCTGCCTCGATCGAGTTCAGCGTGGCGCCCAGGGCCAGGTTCGTCTCGGCCTTGTTGTCGTACGTGTTGACGAGACGCTTCTGCTCGGCGTTCAGGTCGATGTTCAGCGTCGTCTGGATCTTGTACCCACCGTTGCGCCACGCGGTGTCACGAGCCTTCTGCGACGAGCCGAGCTGCGACATCTCGAGTACGACCTTTTTGGCGTAGTCGCAGAAGAACTGCGAGCCGTCGCCGACCGAGGCGCGGCAGCCCTGCGAGGGCTGCGTCAGGTGCACGTAGTCCGCCGGCTTCGACTGGCGAGCCGTTCGGTACTCGGCCTCGGTGAGGTTCTTCTGGTCGTACATCGAACGGAGCACGACGTTGCGTCGGGCGACGTTGGCGTCGTACTTCTTCGGGCTCGACAGGTTGCGCGCCTCGGGGTACTGCACGATCGCGATGAGCGACGCGGCCTCGGCCGGGGTCAGGTCGGTCGCGCTCTTGTTGTAGTAGTGCTGCGCCGCGGCCTGCACGCCGTAGGTCTGGTCGCCGAAGTAGGCGATGTTCAGGTAGGCGGTGAGGATCTCCTTCTTGGAGTACTTCTTCGCCAGCCCGATCGCGAGCTTCATCTCCTCCAGCTTGCGGGGGATGGTCTGCTCGACGGCCTCGTTGTAGGCCTTCTCCTGCTCCTTCTTGGTGGGGAGGTTCAGGGCTTCGTTCATCTTGATGTTGCGGACGAGCTGCATGGTCAGCGTCGACCCACCGCCCGAGTCGCCGAGGCCGCCCGCGATGCTGCCCACACCGGCGCGGATGAGCGACGTCATGTCCACGCCGCCGTGGTCGTAGAATCGCTTGTCCTCGCCGTCGATCGCAGCGTTCTTCAGCTGGTCGCTGATCTGGTCGAACTTCAGCTCTTGGCGGTTCTGGTCGTACAGGGTGGCGAAGTGCACGGACTTGCCGCCCGAGTACGCGTACAGCTCGTTGCGCTGCGGCAGGTCACCGATCTCGATGTACTCCGGCAGGGACTCGAACACACCGATCGTGGACGTCGTCGTGACACCGGCGACGGCGATGGCCGGGGTGACCCCGATCGTGACGAGCAGGCCGGCGAGGGCACTGAACCCGACGAATCCGATGAAGGCGCCGACTGCTGAGACGGGCTTGGTCCGCGATGCAGACGTCTTCTGGGCAGACATAGGATGCAGCCTAAACGACACCCCCGACTGAAAGGCTGGCAAGGAACCGCATGACTCGCTGGGAGTACTTCACCACGCCGCTGATGATCCACAACACCACCGCGATCCTCAACAACTACGGGGACGAGGGCTGGGAGCTGGTCCAGATCGTCACCGGGCCCGAGGGCGGTCTCGTCGCCTACCTGAAGCGCCCCAAGGCCGACGCATGAGCGTCTCCGACCGGCTCGCCGAACTCGGCCTGACGATCCCCGCGGTCGCCGCGCCCGTCGCCGCCTACGTGCCCGCCGTCGTGACGGGCCAGTACGTCTACACGGCGGGCCAGCTGCCCTTCGTCGACGGCGCCCTGCCCGTGACCGGCAAGGTCGGTACCGACGTCGACGCGGAGACCGCTGCCGCGCAGGCTCGCGTGGCCGCGCTGAACGCCCTGGCCGCCGTGCAGTCGGTCGCCGGTTCGCTCGACCGCGTGGCCCGAGTCGTCAAGGTCACGGTCTTCGTCGCGTCGGACCCGTCGTTCACCGGCCAGCCCGGTGTGGCGAACGGCGCGTCGACCCTGGTCGGCGAGGTCTTCGGCGACGCCGGCGTCCACGCGCGGAGCGCGGTGGGCGTCGCCGTGCTCCCGCTGGACGCGCCGGTCGAGGTCGAGCTGGTGGTGGAGCTCACCGCCTGACGGCAGCGACCGAAGGAACGAACGTGAGCAGGGCCTCTCCCCACCGGCACGGCCGGCCTGCCGCTGGCGCGTCACTCCGGAACCGGCGGCGTGGGCCCAGTCTGTATCTGACTGGAGGCCCTGCTTCCGTCTGGCGGGACTACATGAGTTCCGCGATGGTCGCCATGATCGTCGGGTCGGCGAGGGTCGTCGTGTCGCCGATGCGGCGGCCCTCGGCCGCGTCGCGGAGGAGTCGCCGCATGATCTTGCCGGAGCGTGTCTTCGGCAGCTCCGGCACGATGACGACCTGGCGCGGCTTCGCGATCGCGCCGATCCGCTTGCCGACCCAGTTGCGGAGCTCCGCAGAGGCGGTCTCGCGGTCGACGTCTGCGGCGGCCTCGGCCGTCAGGATGACGAAGGCGACGACGGCCTGCCCGGTGGTCTCGTCGGCGGCGCCGACCACGGCTGCCTCGGCGACGCCCTCGTGGCCGACCAGGGCGGACTCGATCTCAGCCGTCGACAGGCGGTGTCCCGAGACGTTCATGACGTCGTCGACGCGCCCCTGCACCCAGATGTCGCCCTGCCCGTCGAGCCGCGCACCGTCGCCGGCGAAGTAGCGGCCGGGGAACCGCGACCAGTACGTCTCGACGAACCGGTCCGGGTCGTTCCAGATCCCGCGGGCCATCGACGGCCACGGCTCGGTGATCGTGAGGTAGCCGCTCTCGCCGGGATCGGCACGGTTGCCGTCGTCGTCGACGATCTCGGCGACGATGCCCGGCAGGGGCGTCTGCGCGGCGCCGGGCTTGAGCTTCGTGACGCCGGGCAGCGCGGAGATCATGATGGCGCCGGTCTCGGTCTGCCACCACGTGTCGACGATCGGCGTGCGGTCGTGGCCGATGACCTGGCGGTACCACTGCCACGCCTCGGGGTTGATCGGTTCGCCGACGCTGCCGAGCAAGCGGAGGGTCTCGAGGCTGCGCGCCTCCGGGATCTCGCGGCCGGCCTTCATCGCCGCACGGACCGCCGTGGGTGCGGTGTAGAGGACGGTGACGCCGTACGCGTCGACGAGGTCCCACCAGCGGCCGGGCTTCGGCTCGTCGGGGGTGCCCTCGTAGAGCACCTGCGTGACGCCGTTGGCGAGCGGGCCGTAGACGACGTAGGAGTGGCCGGTGATCCAGCCGATGTCGGCGGTGCACCAGTAGACGTCCTTCTCCGGGTGCATGTCGAAGACGTTCTTGTGCGTATACGCCGCCTGGGTCAGGTAGCCGCCGGAGGTGTGCACGATGCCCTTCGGCTTCCCGGTCGTGCCCGAGGTGTACAGGATGAACAGCGGGGTCTCGGCGGGGAACGCCTGGGCCTCGTGGGTCGGTGCCGCCTTCGCCAGCTCGTCGTGCCACCAGACGTCGCGGTCGTTCCACGCGATGTCGTTGCCGCCGCGCTTGACGACCAGGACGTGCTCGACCGTGTCCGTGCCCTCGCCGGTCAGTGCCTCGTCGACGGCGGGCTTGAGCGGTGAGACGGCACCCCGCCGCCACCCGCCGTCCGCGGTGACGACGAGCTTCGCGCCGGCGTCCTCGATGCGGGCACGGAGGCTCTCCGCGCTGAACCCGCCGAAGACGACCGAGTGCACGGCACCGATGCGGGCGACGGCGAGCATCGTCACGACGGCCTCGGGGATGAGCGGCAGGTACACGACCACCCGGTCGCCCTGGCCCACGCCGAGGTCGGTGAGCATGTTCGCGGCGCGCTGTACCTCGGCGGTCAGCTCGGCGTAGGTGATCCGGCGCGTGTCGCCGGGAGCGCCCTCGAAGTGGATCGCGACCCGGTCGCCGTTGCCGGCGCGGACGTGTCGGTCGAGGCAGTTCTCGGCGACGTTGAGCGTGCCGTCGGCGAACCACTTCGCGAACGGGGCGCCTGACCAGTCCAGGGTCTGCGTGAACGGGGTGCGCCAGTCGAGCAGGGAGCGGGACTGCTCGGCCCAGAACGCCTCGCGGTCGGCCGCTGCCGCGTGGTGGAGGTCCTCGCCGGCGACCGCGTCGGCCACGAACTCGGGCGGCGGTGCGAAGGTCGCTCCGTCGTCGCCTCGGGGGTCGGTCTGGGTCGGAGTGGACATCGATGTCCTTTCGCGTCGTTGCGGCCTCTGGTGGCATCCGTCGTGTATGCGTGCGTGCGTCCGCCGTGGATGCGTGCGTGCATCCGCGGCGGGTGCGTGCGAGCATCCGTCGCCGGTGCCTGCGTGCATCCGGAGACTACCCCTCGGCCGGGTCGGGGCGCGGCACGCCCGGAGGTCGTGTCCGGGGTTGCCCTGGAGGGCCGATCGTGGGGTACAGTAGATCCCGCTGGACTCGTTTCCGGCGGCATCGAATCGGATTCCCCCCAATCCCTCGATGTCAAGGCGGCACCTGTTCCCCCCAACCGGTGCCGCCTCTTCTGTTTCCCGGGGTCCGACTCGAGCGATGGTGGCTCGTCGGGCTCCGTCGTGTGCCCCGATCCGCGCAGGGACGCCGGTCGCGTGGACAGACCGGTCCATGCTCGTGCATGCATTCTGCATGTTCTTGCGTAGCAGGTGCTACGCACAGGCCGGCCGGGGGAAGCGGGGGTGGTGGGCGACCCCGAGCACGTCGGTGTCGCATCATCGACCGGGGTACGGCTTTCCGTTTCGGGGGACAAACCGGTCCGTTGGTGGGGCACTCCGACGTTGTCCACAGAAGTGGGGACCCTCCCCGCTGAGGGCTGACGTGCTCCCTACCGTCGGCGGCATGCCCCTGCACCGTGCTCCACTGCTTCCCCGCGCGTCGGCGCCTTCCGCGTCGACATCGCCTGCGTTCTCGGTGCCGGCACCGGCGCGGGCGCATGTTCCGTCGGCGCCGTTCCTGCCCGGAGCAGCGCCGCCGGCTCGTCGCCGGGCGTCCGTGGTCGTCGAGTTCGAGGAACTCGCCGCCCTGGTGGCCGATGCCACCGTGACGGACGTCCTGGTGGTCGGTGGCGTGGGCACGTGGGTCGACCGCGGCACCGGCCTCGAAGCCGTCCAGCCGCGACTGACCGAGGCGCGTGCCCGCGAACTCGCGACCCGACTCGTCGCGCTCGGCGGGCGCCACGTCGACGAGACCACCCCGTGCGCGGACGTCCGGCACGGGGACGGCGTCCGGGTCCACGTCGTCCTCGCCCCGGTGTCCGTCGGGGGCACCGCCGTGTCGATCCGACTGCCACAGGTCCATCGACCCTCCCTCGCCACCCTCGAACGCGGCGGGACCTTCGCGTTCGTCCCGCGGTCGGTCGTCGAGGACGCCGTCGCTGCGCGCCGGAACGTCCTGGTCACCGGCGCGACCGGCAGCGGCAAGACCACCCTGGTCGCGGCGATGCTCGGGAACGTCCCCGTCGACGAGCGGATCGTGACGGTGGAGGACGTCGCGGAGCTCCGGATCGCCCATCCGCACGTCGTCGCGCTCGAGGCGCGGCAGGCGAACGCCGAGGGGGTCGGCGCACTCGGCCTCGACCGACTCGTGCGCGAGGCGCTGCGGATGCGCCCCGACCGGATCGTCGTGGGGGAGTGCCGCGGCGCCGAGGTCCGTGAACTCCTCTCCGCCCTGAACACCGGGCACGACGGGGGAGCCGGCACCGTGCACGCCAACGGCATCGCCGACGTGGCCGCGCGCCTCGAAGCACTCGGTGCGCTCGCCGGCCTCGGTGCCGAGGCGCTCGCCCGGCAGGCCGTCAGCGCGTTCGACCTGGTCCTGCACGTGGAGCGACGCGCAGGCCAGCGGCGGCTCGGTGGCGTGGGCACGTTGTGCGTCGGCCCGGACGGGAGGCTCGAGGTGCGCCCGGTGGACGGGCTGCGGTGAGACGACCCACACCCGACGGCCCGGCGCGGGTGGCCGGGGTGCTCGACCGGGTGGCGACGCTGGTCGCGGCAGGCGTCCCGCCGCCGCGGGCCTGGCGGCTCGTCGGCGGGCTGCCCGGGGGCGGAGGACCCGCCCAGCAGGACATCCTCGTCGTCCTCCGCGTGGCGGACCGGACGGGAGCTCCCGTCGCGGAGACCCTCCGCGGCCTCGCCGGCGCGCTCCGACGAGCCGCGGCATCGGACCGGGCGATCCGGGTCGCCCTGGCGGGCCCGCGGACGAGCGCCCGGGTCGTGCTCGCGCTGCCGCTCTTCGGGTTGGGGCTCGGTGCGGCCTGGGGTGCCGGTGCCGTCGAGGTCCTGGTCGGTTCACCGGCCGGTTGGGCGTGCTCGTGCACCGCGGCCGCCCTCGTCCTGGCAGGGCGACGGTGGACCGCCCGGCTGGTCCGTTCCGCGACCCCCGACGGCCGAGTCCCCGGGGTGCTCCTCGACGCCTGGGCCGTGGCGGTCGCCGGAGGCGGGTCGTGGACCACCGCCGGGCAGGCAGTCGCCGAGGCGTGCGCGGGAGCCACCCCGCCCGCCGGGGACGTGCACCGGCTGCAGGAGGTCCTCGACCTCGCCCGGCGTGCGGGGGTGCCCGCCGCGGGGTTGCTCCGCCGCGCCGCCGAGGACGTGCGTGACGAGGCCGCTGCCGACGGGCTCGTGGCGGCGGAACGACTGGCCGTCCGACTGGTGCTGCCACTCGGGGTCTGCATCCTGCCGGCGTTCGTGCTCGTGGGGGTGGTGCCCGTCGTGGTCGGGGTCCTCTCCTCCACGGTGGGCGGGGCCGCGTGACCTGTCCACAGATGGCGCCGAGGCCGCTTCGTCGACACCCCAGCCAGGACACGCTGGTTCCACCGAACAGAAAGGACGGACTCCATGAGCACCACGTCATCCCCCGACCGCCGCACCCGTCGGGCCATCCGCCACCACCGTCGCCCGCGTCGCCTCGTCGCCCGGTGGTCGTCCCGGCTGCGGGACGACCGGGGATCAGCCACCGCCGAGTACGCGGTCGTCATCCTCGCCGCCGTGGCCTTCGCGGGTGTGCTCGTCGCGGTCATGCGCTCTGGCGAGGTCCAGACCATCCTCACCGACCTCGTCCGTGGCGCGCTCTCGCTGTGAGCGCGGCTCCGTGACCGTCGAGTTCGCGGTGGCGCTCCCCGTGGTGGCGATCGTGTTGACCGCCCTCGTCGCGGCCGTCCTCGTCGTCGACGCGCAGGGCCGTCTGCAACTCGCCGCAGCCACCGCCGCCCGGGCGATCGGGCGTGACGACGAGCACCAGGGCCGGTCCGCGGCCGACCGGATCGCTCCGGGGGTCTCGGTCGTCGTCCGGTCGGACGGTGACCTGGTCTGCGTCGACGCCACGCGCGGAGGGACCGGCCCCTTCGCGGCGCTCCCGCTGACCGCGACGGGGTGTGCCGCGGCCCGAGGGGGCTGACGTGACGATCCCCGACGGCCAACGCGGCTCGGCGACCGTGCTGCTCGTGGCGGTCCTCGGCGTGGGGGTCCTCGTCGGGTCGACGGCGCTCGCCGCCGCCGGCCACCGCACGCAGGCCCTCCGCGCCCAGGGCGCCGCCGACGCCGCCGCCGTGGGCACCGCGGCGGCCGCCACCGGGCTGGTACCGGGGGAGCCGTGTGCGGTCGCGACCCGGATCGCCACGGCGAACGGGGCCGCCCTCGACGCCTGCGAACTCGTCGCCACCACGGCCCGCGTCCGCGTGGTCGTGGGCACCGGACCGTTCGTCGTCGGCGCACTCGCGGTGGCCGGTCCGGCAGGCGACCCGCCCGAACACTATGTGTATGGTGTGCCTGTCGGCCCGCGGTCACCGATGTCCCGGTCGACCCGGACACGCTCGTGGCCAGGGCCGATCAGCACCATCGATCAAGGAGACACGTGCCAGGCACGAAGAAGCTCGTGATCGTCGAGAGCCCTGCGAAGGCGAAGACGATCGCGCAATACCTCGGTGACGGATACGAAGTCCAGGCCTCGGTCGGACACATCCGCGACCTCGTCGAGCCGAAGAACCTGCCGCCCGAGCTCAAGAAGGGCTCCCTCGGCAAGTTCTCGGTGGACGTCGACAACGGCTTCGAGCCGTACTACGTCGTGTCCGACGCCAAGAAGAAGACCGTCTCCGAGCTGAAACGCGCCCTCAAGGACGCCGACGAGCTCTACCTCGCAACAGATGAAGACCGCGAGGGTGAAGCGATCGCGTGGCACCTGCTGCAGGTCCTGAAGCCGAAGGTCCCCGTCAAGCGGATGGTCTTCCACGAGATCACAAAGGAGGCGATCCAGCGCGCGCAGGAAGCCACCCGTGAGCTCGACACCGCCCTCGTCGACGCGCAGGAGACCCGCCGCATCCTCGACCGGCTGTACGGGTACGAGGTCTCCCCGGTCCTGTGGCGCAAGGTCGCCCCCGGTCTGTCCGCCGGCCGTGTGCAGTCCGCCGCCACCCGTCTCGTCGTCGACCGCGAGCGCGAGCGCCTGGCCTTCGTGTCCGCCAACTACTGGGACCTCTCCGCCCGGTTCGAGAAGGCCGGCGAGTCCTCCTTCTCGGCGAGACTCGCCCGGATCCACGGCACCCGCGTCGCCTCCGGCCGTGACTTCGACGACCGCGGCACGCTCAGCGGTGACGTCGTCCGGCTCGACGAGGCCGCTGCCGCGTCGCTGACGACGGTCCTCGAGCGCGCCGGTGACGCCACCGTCCGCAGCGTCGACTCGAAGCCGTACACGCGACGCCCGGCCGCGCCGTTCACCACGTCGACGCTCCAGCAGGAAGCCGCGCGCAAGCTCCGTCTGTCCCCGCGACAGACGGCTCGCGCTGCGCAGACCCTGTACGAGAACGGCTACATCACCTACATCCGTACCGACTCGGTCTCGCTCTCGAAGCAGGCCGTCGACGCGGCCCGCAAGCAGGCAGCGGACCTGTACGGCTCGGCCACCGTGCCCGACAAGCCCCGCCTGTACGCGAGCAAGAGCAAGAACGCGCAAGAGGCGCACGAGGCGATCCGTCCCGCCGGTGACTCCTTCCGCACCCCGCAGGACCTGCAGGGCACCCTGACCGGTGTCGAGTGGCGCCTCTACGACCTCATCTGGAAGCGCACCATCGCGTCACAGATGGCGGACGCCAAGGGTTCGACTGCGTCGATCGTGCTCGGCATCTCCTCCACCGAGTCGGTCGAGGGCATCGCCTCGACCGCGAACGGCACGGACGCCGAGTTCACCGCATCCGGCACCGTCATCACGTTCCGCGGCTTCCTCAGCGCCTACGAAGAAGGCCGTGACGAGGACCGCCACGAGTCGTCCGAGCGTGCGGGCCAGGACGTCGCCCTGCCGAACGTGGCCCAGGGCGAACACCTCGCGGTCACCGACGTCGAGGCGAAGGGGCACGACACCACCCCGCCGCCGCGCTTCACCGAGGCGAGCCTCATCAAGACGCTGGAAGAGCTGGGGATCGGGCGTCCGTCGACCTACCCCACGATCAGCCCGACGATCATCGACCGCGGCTACGTCTCGCTCCGCGGCACGCAGCTGGTGCCGAACTGGATCGCGTTCAGCGTCGTGCGCCTGCTCGAGGAGTACTTCGGCGAGCTCGTGGAGTACGACTTCACCGCCGAGATGGAAGAAGACCTCGACCGCATCGCCCGCGGCGACGCCGACCGGGTGGACTGGCTCAAGGGCTTCTACTTCGGTGGCGGCGAGGACGACCAGCGGGGCCTCCGGACGGTCATCGACAACCTCGGTGAGATCGACGCCCGCGAGATCAACTCGGTCGAGCTCGCTCCGGGCCTCACACTCCGGATCGGTCGGTACGGCCCCTACATCGAGGTGCCGAGCGACGACCCCGAGAAGCCGCGGCGCGTGAACGTGCCCGAGGACCTCGCTCCCGACGAACTGACCGTCGAGAAGGCGAAGGAACTCGTCGACGCCCCGGTGATCGGCGACCGCG
The DNA here is from genome assembly GCF_003234405.1 of Curtobacterium sp. MCLR17_045. NCBI lineage: Bacteria > Bacillati > Actinomycetota > Actinomycetes > Micrococcales > Microbacteriaceae > Curtobacterium > Curtobacterium sp. MCLR17_045. Next base: position 13,571 of record NZ_QKTB01000010.1, on the reverse strand, counting down.
TCGTCGGGATCAACCCGAAGACCGGCAAGGAGGTCCTGGCGAAGGACGGCCGCTTCGGCCCCTACGTCACGGAGCGCACCCCGGAGCCCGAACCCACCGTGGACCCGAAGACCGGCGAGGTCGTCGAAGCGCCCGCAGCGGCAGAGGCCCCCGTGGCCGACGCGGCTGCTGCGACCGCGACGAGCGAGACGGCGTCGGCGACCGCGAAGAAGGCCCCCGCCAAGAAGGCGCCTGCGAAGAAGACGACGAAGAAGGCCGCGGCGCCGAAGGAACGCACCGCTTCGCTCTTCAAGTCGATGGACCCGCAGACCGTCGACCTCGAGACCGCGCTGAAGCTCCTCGACCTTCCCCGCGTCGTCGGCCAGGACCCGGAGACGGGCAACGACATCACGGCGCAGAACGGCCGGTACGGGCCGTACCTGAAGAAGGGGACCGACACCCGGACCCTGCCCGGCGAGGACGCGATCTTCGACATCGACCTGCCCGGCGCACTCGAGCTGTTCGCGCAGCCGAAGTACGGCGGCAACCGCACCGCGAGCGCCGCGCTCAAGGAGTTCGACGCCGACCCGGTGTCCGGCAAGCCGATCAAGATGAAGGACGGCCGGTTCGGCCCGTACGTCACCGACGGCGAGACGAACGCGACCATCCCGAAGGGCGAGGACGTCGAGGCCGTCGACCACGCCCGCGCGGTCCAGCTCATCGCCGACAAGCGTGCCAAGGGGCCGGTCAAGAAGAAGACCCCGGCTCGTCGGACGGCGGCCAAGAAGAAGTGACCGGTCGCTTCATCACGCTCGAGGGCGGCGACGGCGCGGGTAAGACGACCCAGGCGGAGCTGCTCTCGGCGTGGCTCGGTGCGCACGGTCGGACCGTGGTCCGCACCCGCGAGCCCGGCGGCACCGACCTCGGCGTCCAGATCCGGCAGATGGTCCTGCACGAGCGGGGCCACGTCGCGCCCCGGGCCGAGGCGCTGCTGTACGCGGCCGACCGAGCCCAGCACGTCGAGACGGTCGTCCGTCCGGCGATCGCACGCGGCGAGGTCGTCCTGCAGGACCGCTACATCGACTCGTCCGTCGCCTACCAGGGCGTCGCGCGCGGCCTCGGTGCCGAGCAGGTCCGGTCCGTCTCGGAGTGGGCAGCGGACGGTCTGGCACCGGACCTCACGATCCTGCTCGACCTCGACGTCACCGTCGGACGCGCCCGGGTGGCCGCGGCGCGGGGCGACACCTTCGACCGTCTCGAGTCCGAGGCTGCGGCGTTCCACAAGTCCGTCCGTCAGGCCTTCCTCGCGATGGCCGAGGCCGAGCCGGCGCGCTTCCTGGTGGTCGACGCCTCAGCCCCGACCGACACCGTGCAGGACGCGGTCCGTCGAGCGGTCGCCCCGCTCGTCGGGATCGACCCGGCATGACGGCGGTCACTGACAGGATGGTCCCGTGAGCGTGTGGGACGGCCTGACCGGGCAGGAAGAAGCGGTCGCGTCGCTGCGCAACGCGGCCGAGTCCACCGACGGCACCGGCGGCATGACGCACTCGTGGCTCATCACCGGCCCGCCCGGGTCGGGTCGGTCGAACGTGGCGACCGCCTTCGCCGCGGCGCTCGTGGGCAACGGCCCCGACGACGACCACACCCTGCGGCAGATCACCGCGAAGACCCACCCCGACGTCTCGGTGCTCACGACCCAGCGCGTGATCATCACGATCGATGAGATCCGGCAGCTCGTCACCTCGTCGTACTACTCGCCGTCGGTCGGCCGCTACCGCGTCGTCATCATCGAAGACGCCGACCGCATGACCGAGCGCACCTCGAACCTGCTGCTCAAGGCGCTCGAGGAACCCCCGGAGCGCACGGTGTGGATCCTCTGTGCCCCGAGTGAAGCCGACCTGCTGCCGACGATCCGATCGCGCGTCCGCTCGGTCCGCCTGCGTGTGCCCGGCATCGAGTCCGTCGCCGACCTGCTCGTCGCCCGGACCGGTGTCGACCGTGCCCTCGCGATGGATGCTGCTCGCCAGGCGCAGAGCCACATCGGCATGGCGCAGCGTCTCGCCACGAGCGAGCCGGCCCGTGACCGTCGCCGCCGGACCCTGACGACCGTGCTCGGTGTGCGGAGCGTTGGTGACGCCGTCATGGCGGCCGCCGAGCTCCTCGCCGTCGCCGACGAAGACGCGAAGTCCATCACCGAGCAGCGCGACTCCGAAGAGCGCGACGCGGCCCTGCGCTCGCTCGGGGTCGAACCCGGCGGGACGATCCCGCCGGCGCTCCGGTCGCAGCTCCGCGCCCTCGAGGACGACCAGAAGCGCCGGGCGACCCGGAGCCTGCGCGACGGGCTCGACCGGATCCTGGTCGACGTCTCGTCCCTGTACCGCGACCTGCTCCTGCTGGGGCTCGGAGCCCCCGCGGAACCGGTCAACCTGGCCATGCAGGACCAGCTCGAACACGCGCTGCCGACGACACCGCCCGCTGCCGCGCTCGAGGTCCTCGACGCCGTGGCCCTGGCGCGCCAGCGCATCGCGGCGAACGTGGCGGCACTCCTGGCGCTCGAAGCACTGCTCGTCACCATCGCCCGCGCCCGCCGCTGAGGCACGGCGTGCGACAATCACGGCATGCCCGACGCTGAACCCGGCCTGCGCGAACGGAAGCGCCGCGCCACCCGGCGCGCCATCCAGCAGGCTGCGCTCCGGATCGCCATCGAGGACGGCCTCGGCGCGGTGACGGTGGACGAGATCTCCCGGCGGGCCGACGTCTCGCCCCGGACGTTCTTCAACTACTTCCCGAGCAAGGAGCAGGCGATCCTCGGGGACGACCCGCAGCTGCCCGACGACGCGGCGTTGCAGGCGTTCGTCGACGGTGGTCCGAGCGGTGACCTGCTCGCCGACATCGGCACGCTGCTCGTGCACTCCACGCGGGAACTGATCGAGGAGCGCGGGCTCATCGAGGAGCGGCAGCAGGTCCTCCGCGCGAACCCGGAGCTGTTCAGCCGTCGCATGGCGTCCATGAAGGAGTTCCAGGCGGAGCTGCAGACGGCCGTCGCGCGCCGGCTCGAACACGCCGACCCGGAGCTCGCCGCCGACGCCGAGGCACTCCGCCGCCGCGCGGGTCTCGCGGCCATCGTCGCCCTCGCCGCCCTGCGCCACGCGTGGTGGGAGTGGTCGGGTTCCGAGGCCGGAACACACCTGGTCGACGAGCTCGAACGGTCCTTCTCCGAGCTCGGCGTGCTGGTTTCGCGTTCACTCGTCTGAACCTGTATAGTCATTGCTCGTGCCACTCCGGACATGGAGTGTGCGCCGCCTTAGCTCAGTCGGTAGAGCGATTCACTCGTAATGAATAGGTCGTCGGTTCGATTCCGACAGGCGGCTCCGTGAACACCCCGGTCAGACCCACTCGAAGTGGCTCTGACCGGGGTTTTCGTATTCCGGACGAAACCCGTGTCCCTCGCCCGAGGGACAGACGTCGGGCGCGTTCGCGGGCTACCCTTGTCCGCGAAACGGGGGACACGATGACCGACCACCAGCCCAGCGCTCCACCGGCGGTGCCGCCGTGCTGAAGCGTGTCCTGGTCATCGTCGTGGTCGCTGCCACCGCCGGAGCCCTCGCGGTCACCGCGGCAGCCGTACCCGAGTCCCGTGCCACGTCCGCATCGACCTCGTCGCCGAGCACCGATCCGTCCGCGACCCCGACGGCGTCCGCGACCGGCCCCGCGTACCTCGCGGACCGCGAGCCGACCTTCTCCGAGGACTTCGACACCCCCGCCGCAGCGGGCGGCCCCTTCGCCGAGACGTACCGGAACTCGTGGCAGCCGTACCCCGACGGTACGGGCGGCAAGTACTACTCGGACAAGCTCATCAGCGCCCACGACGGCTACCTGGACGTCGCGATGGACGGGGAGCACGGCGCTGCCGGAACGTTCGGCACGCCCACCGGCGCCTGGTCACACGTCGGCGGCACCTTCAGCATCCGTGCGCGGGCGACCGGTGGCGACGGCAACGGGATCGCGGTCATGCTCTGGCCGACGTCGAACGCCTGGGCGGACGGCGAGCTGAACTACCCGGAGGGGCAGTTCAACGGCTCACCGCGCGTCTTCCACCACTCGATGCTCCAGGGGCTCGAGAAGCGGACCGAGCACTACAACACCCGGGTGTCCTGGAACGACTGGCACACCTACACGACCGAGTGGGTGCCGGGGAAGATCATCCGGTACTACCTCGACGGCAAGCTGGTGTTCACGGTGCCGCGCAACGTGCCCACCACGCCGCACCGCTACATGTTCCAGATCGGCAACTGGGGCGACCCGGGGCACGTGCAGATCGACTGGGTGCGCACCTACGACGCGGAGTGACCAAACCCCCCGGACGGGGGCTCCGAATCAGTCCGGTCGTACGACCCGACACCCGTGTGCTCGCGTCGATGACCCGAACCTCGACGCGGGTGCGCGGGCGGGAACGATCCCCGTTCTGGGGATTCCCTTGCCGGGCCACTCGGACAACGATGGGACACGAACCCGTTCCGTCGTCAAAGAGAGGTCGTCATGCTGCTGTCCCTGGTCTACATGAGCGCAGCGAACGAGGTGTTCGACCAGGAGCGGCTCGACGCACTGCTCGAGCACGCACGGGTCCGCAACACCGCGTCCGGACTGTCCGGTCTGCTCGTCTACAAGGACGGCCGGTTCATGCAGCTGCTCGAGGGCCCCGAGGCAGCCGTGCTCGAGACGTACCAGCGCATCATCGACGACCCGCGGCACACCGACGTCGGCCTGCTCGTCGAGGAGCGTATCCACACCCGGCGTTTCGGCGAGTGGAAGATGGCGTTCCACCGCGAACCGGACGCCGACCTGCCCGACGGCTTCGACTCGTTCCTCGCCGAGGGCGATGCGAGCGCCGACACGAGCCGTGCCCGTGAGCTCCTGCGCTGGTTCCGGAACCACCCGATGGCCGCCCCGGACGCCGCACTCGGCAAGCACCGCCGCTGACGACCCGAGGCGGGGCCCGCCGCAGCCCACCCCGCGCTGGTAGACAGGACCCATGACGGTTCGCTGGGGAGTCATCGGCACAGGCGGCATCGCACGGTCCTTCGTTGGTGACTGCACCGCGGCCGGCATCGTGTTCACGGCCGTGGGCAGCCGCACCCGCGAACACGCCGAGGCCTTCGCCGCCGAGTTCGGCATCGAGCGGGCCCACGGTTCCTACGAGGACCTGGTGGCGGACGACGACGTCGACGCGGTCTACGTCGCGACCCCGCACGTCCGGCACGCCGAGGACGCCCTGCTCGCGATCCGCGCGGGCAAGCACGTCCTGGTCGAGAAGGCCTTCACGATGACCGCGGACGAGGCCCGGACGGTCGTCGACGCCGCGAGGCAAGCCGGTGTCGCGGTGATGGAGGCGATGTGGACCCGCTTCCTGCCGCAGATGGCGATGATCCGCGAGATCGTCGCCGAGGGACGGATCGGCCGCCCGCTGGTGGTCGAGGCGACCCACCACCAGGCCCTCCCGACGGACCCCGGCCACCGGTTGCGCGACCCGGCACTCGGCGGGGGAGCGATGCTCGACCTCGGGATCTACCCGGTGTCCTTCGCGGTGGACGTGCTCGGGGTGCCGATCGCGCTGGTCGCTGCCGGGACGCTGAGCGAGCAGGGCGTCGACGAGCAGATGGGCCTGGTCATGACGCACGAGGGCGGTGCGCAGTCGATGATCCACTTCGGGATGGACCTGCGGAGCCCGAACACCGCGTCGATCATCGGCGAGACCGGCCGCATCGACCTCGACTCCACCTGGTACACGCCGACCACCTGGCGGATCCGTGACCGCGACGGTGCCGTCGTCGAGGAGTTCGACGGCCGCGAGGAGCTCGCCGGCTACGAGCACGAGGCCCGCGCCTTCGAGACGATGATCACGTCGGGCCGCCACGACGGCGGCCCGATGGACCCGGACGAGACCGTCGCGATCATGGCGGTGCTGGACGAGGCACGACGCCAGGTCGGGGTCCAGTACCCGGCCGACGGTCCCGTCACGGCTCCCTGATCCGGCTCCCGTCCGCCACGGATCCCGGATCCGGCCTGGAGGCTCCTGCCGCAGTTCCGTAGGATCGGTCGCGATGTCCGAGCAGCAGCCCACCCCGCGTTCCGTCCCGGAGCGGTTCCGCGCCGCCGTCACCGCGGTGCGCGCCTCCGCCGCGCGACGCCCGGTCCCGTGGATCGCCGGTGGTCTCGCGGCGCTGCTCGTGGTCGGTTCCGGTGGGGCCGTCGCCGTCGCGGCGGCCACGACCTCGGACTCCCGGACCGCTGCGGCGCCGAGCCCGACCCGGACCGCGTCCTCGGCTCCGGACCGGACGACCACCACGAAGCGCCCGACCACGAAGCCGTCCCCCACCCCGACCGCCGATGCCCGCGCGGTGCCGGACGACCTCGCCGGTCCGTCCGCGCTCCGGACCTGCTCGATCGCGACGGCTGCGTCGGCGAGCGGCCTCGGCGACTTCGAGGGGTACGTGATGGACGCGAAGACGGGCAAGGTCCTGTTCTCCAAACACGGCGAGCGGGCCGCCCAGACCGGCAGCGTCATGAAGACCCTGACCTCGGCGACCGCGCTCTCGGTGCTCGGGGGCGACCACCGCATCCCGACGACCGTCGCACGGGAGTCCGCGAACACCGTCGCCCTGGTCGGCCACGGCGACGCGACGCTGTCCGCCGGCGGCGGCACGGTGTACCCGGGCGCCCCGACCCTCGCGCAGCTCGCGCAGCAGGTGAAGGCGAAGGTCGGCGACACCCCGGTCACCACGATCGTCACGGACGACACCTACTGGAGCGACGCCGACGCCTGGGACCCCACGTGGCCGGTGTCCGAGCGCACCATCGGGTACCAGCCGAAGGTCACGGCGCTCATGGTCGACGGTGACCGGGCGAACCCCGCAGCGGCGACCTCGCCTCGGTCGGAGGACCCGGTCGGACGCGCCGGCATCGCCTTCCGGACGGCACTGGCGAACGCTGGCGTCGCTGGCGCCTCGTCCGCGCAGATCGTCAAGCGGGCGACCACCGGCACCGAGACGATCGCCACGGTGTCGTCGCAGCCGGTGTCGACGCTCATCGGGCAGATGATCCCGAACTCGGACAACACCCTGGCCGAGATGCTCGCCCGGGTGTCCTCGAAGGAGTCAGGCTCGAACGGTTCGGCGGCGTCGTTGTCGTCCGTGTACCAGTCGGCACTGCGCTCCTACGGCCTCGACCCGGCCGGCATCGTGATCAAGGACGGCTCGGGCGAGAGCGCCTCGAACGCCGTGTCGCCGGAGTTCGTCGCTCACCTCATGGTGCAGGTCGCCTCCGGCGCGAAGGGCCTCGGCACGCTCGCGAACGCCCTGCCGGTGTCCGGCCAGTCCGGCACCCTGGCCAGCCGGTTCACCGGCGCGAACGCGGTCGCCCGCGGCAAGGTGCACGCGAAGACGGGCTGGATCGACAGCGCCAACACCCTCGGCGGCTACATCGACGCCGCCGACGGGTCGCGGCTGACCTTCGCCTTCTACGCCATCGGTTCGCCGCGTGCAGCGGCACTGCCGGCACTCGACGCGGTGACCGCCGCGACCTACTCGTGCGGGAGCAAGCTCACCGGCTCCTGAGCCGACGGGTGTTGGATGGACCCATGGCAAGAGCACTGCTCGTCGTGGACGTCCAGAACGACTTCACCGAGGGCGGTGCGCTCGCGGTCACCGGGGGAGCGGCGCTCGCGAAGCGCATCACCGCGTTCCTCGGTCGGCACGGGGACGAGTACGACCTGATCGTGGCGTCCCGCGACTGGCACCACGGCGACGACGACAACGGCGGACACTTCGCCGGACCCGACGGACCCGACTTCGTCGACACGTGGCCGGTGCACTGCGTCGCCGGCACACCCGGCGCCGATTACCACCCCGATCTCGACACCGCACTGATCGACGTCGACGTCCGCAAGGGGCAGGGCACGCCGGACTACTCGGCGTTCCAGGCCCGGACCGAGGCGGGCGTCCCGCTGGCCGAGGTGCTCGCCGAGCGCCGCGTGCACACGATCGACGTCGTCGGCATCGCCACCGACCACTGCGTCCGTGCCTCGGCGCTCGACGCCCGTGCCGCGGGCCTCGACGTCGCCGTGTACGAGGACCTGGTGGCCGGGGTCGACGTCGAGCGCAGCGCCCGGGCGCTCGACGAGATCCGGGCGGCCGGCGGACACGTCGACCGCAGCGACATGGACGAGGGCCTCGCGAACCCAGGAGGAGCACGACTGTGACCGACACCACCACGAACGCAACCACCACCACCACCACCGTCGCCGACGAGCACGTCCGCGTCGAGGGCGTCCCCACCGGACTCTTCATCGGCGGCACCTGGCGCGCCTCGTCGAGCGGGTCCACCTTCGCCGTGCACGACCCGTCGACCGGTGCCGTCTTGGCCGAGGTCGCCGACGCCACCCCCGAGGACGGCATCGCCGCCCTCGACGCCGCCGCCGCGGCGCAGGAGTCGTGGGCGGCGACGGCCCCGCGCACGCGCTCGGACATCCTGCGCCGGGCCTTCGACCTGGTGCACGAGCACGCCGACGACCTCGCGGCCCTGATGTCGCTCGAGATGGGCAAGCCCCTGGCCGAGGCCCGCGGCGAGGTCGTCTACGGCGGCGAGTTCCTGCGGTGGTTCTCGGAGGAAGCCGTCCGCATCACCGGCGACTACCGCACGAACCCCGAGGGCACCGGCCGCGCGATCGTGCTGAAGCGTCCGGTCGGCCCCGTGTACGCGATCACCCCGTGGAACTTCCCGCTCGCGATGGCGACGCGGAAGATCGGCCCGGCCCTGGCCGCCGGCTGCACGGTGGTCGCGAAGCCGGCCGACCTCACCCCGCTGACGACCCTGTTCCTGGTCGAGCTGTTCCGCCGTGCCGGGCTGCCGGACGGCGTGCTCAACGTGATCCCGTCGAGTGACGCCAAGGGACTGTCCGAGCCGATCATCGCCGACCCGCGCCTGCGGAAGCTGACGTTCACCGGTTCGACCCCGGTCGGTTCTGCGCTCCTCAAGCAGGCGGCGGACAACGTGCTCAAGACGAGCATGGAGCTCGGCGGCAACGCGCCGCTGCTCGTGTTCGACGACGCCGATCTCGACGAGGCGGTGGAGGCGGCGATGCTCGCGAAGTTCCGCAACACGGGCGAGGCATGCACCGCCGCGAACCGGTTCTTCGTGCAGGACGGCATCGCCGATGCGTTCGTCGCGGCCCTCACCGCGAAGGTGGACGCCCTGCGCGTCGGCCGAGGCACCGAGGACGGCACGACGCTCGGACCGCTCATCGACGACCGCGCCGTGGACAAGGCTGCCTCGCTCGTCGACGATGCAATCGGTCGCGGTGCCCGGCTCGTCACCGGCGGCAACCGGATCGACCGCCCGGGCACCTTCTACGAGGCGACGGTGATCGACGACGTGCAACCCGGCTCGGAGATCATGACGACGGAGATCTTCGGACCGGTCGCCTCGGTCACGCGCTTCAGCACCGAGGACGAGGGGATCCGGCTCGCCAACGACACCGAGTACGGGCTGATCGCCTACGCCTTCACGACCGACTTCCGGCGCGGTCAGCGGCTCGCCGAGCGTCTGGAGACGGGGATGCTCGGGCTGAACACGGGCGTCGTCTCGAATGCGGCGTTCCCGTTCGGCGGCGTGAAGTCCTCGGGCCTCGGCCGCGAGGGGTCGCACGAGGGCATCGAGGAGTACCTCGAGACCATCTACGTGCTGACGCCGGACCCCTTCGCCGCCTGAGCCCCAGCCTGAGCCCGGATCGCCGGGACGGCCGCGGTGCACGCGGCCGTCCCGGCACTCACACCAGCAGCTGGTGCTTCGCCAGGTCGCGGTAGAGCGGCGTCGACTCCACGAGCTCGGAGTGCGTGCCGCTGCCGACGACGCGGCCGTGCTCGAGCACGACGATCACGTCGGAGTCGACCACCGTCGACAACCGGTGGGCGATCACGAGCAGGGTGCGGTCCTCGGCGACGGCGTCGATCGCGAGCCGCATCTTCTGCTCGTTGACCCCGTCGAGAGACGACGTCGACTCGTCGAGCAGCAGGATCGGGGGAGCGGCGAGCAGCGCGCGGGCGATGGCCAGGCGCTGTCGTTCGCCACCGGAGAGCATCACGCCGTCCTCACCGACCTGCGCGTCGAGACCGCGGGGATCGCGGTGCAGGACCTCGCCGAGGTTGACCGCCTCGAGCACCCGGACGCAGTCGTCCTCGGTGGCGTTCGGCGACCCGAGCAGCAGGTTGGCGCGGATCGTGCCGGCGAGCACGGGGGCGTCCTGCTCGACGTAGCCGATCTGGGCACGGAGCTCGTCGCGGTCCATGCCGCGGACGTCGATGCCACCCAGGCGGATGACGCCGTCGGTGGGGTCGTAGAACCGCTCGATCAGTGCCAGGGTCGTCGACTTGCCGGCACCGGACGGACCCACGAGTGCGACGCGTGACCCGCGGGGCACCCGGAACGACACGTCGTGGAGCACCACGTCGTCGGCCGGGCGCTCGTCGTCGACGCGATCCGGGCCTCCTGGACGGTCCGCGGGGTCGGACGCGACCGCGCCGTCGGCACCCGAGGCGTCCGCCCGGGCGCGGTACCCGAACGAGACGTGCTCGAACGCGATGGCGTCGTCGGTGGCGACCGCTCCGGCGGGCCGGACCGAATCGTCGTCCTGGGACTCCGTCGGCAGGTGCAGGATCTCCTCGATCCGGCCGAGCGCGCCGAGCGCCTGGGCGACGGCCACGGCCGCGCCCATCGCCTGGCCGAGCGGCATGATCATCATGAAGAGCAGCAGGATGAACGTGATGAGCGTCGCGATGGTGATGGTGCCGGCTGCGACCTGCGCCCCGCCGACGCCCAGGACGGCGATGAACGCGACCTGCATGACGATGCTCGCGACCGGGACGACGAAGGCAGACATCTTGGCGATGTCGAGGCCGCGCTTGTAGGCCTCGGTCGCGTGGCCATCGACCTCGCGCACCTCGCGTTCGGTGGCGCCGGCCGCACGGATCGTGCGGACCGCGCCGATCCCGCGTTCGACGGCGGCGGTGAGGTCGCCGACCTTCTCCTGCGCACGCTTCGAGGCGACCCGGATGCGACGGCTCAGCCCGCCGACGACGACGATGGCGATCAGGACGATCACGATCACGATGCCGAGCAGCAGCGGGTCGATGATCGCCATCGCGACGATGGCGCCGATGAACGTGAGCGCGCCGCCGATCGACTCGATCAGCCCCTGGGTCAGGACGGCACGCAGGAGCGTGGTGTCGCTGCCGACGCGGGACACCAGGTCACCGGTGCGCCGGGTGTCGAACTCCGAGATCGGCAGGTTGAGGATGCGGGCGATGAGCTTGCGGCGGGTGGAGAGCACGACGCCCTCGCCCGCACGCTGCAGCAGGAAGTGCTGCACGCCGTTCAGTACCCCCGCCACGATGACGAGCCCGACCAGCAGCCACACGAGCGTGCTGAGGGTGTTGCCCTGCTGCACCGCGGTGATGACCTGGTTGACCAGGAGCGGCTGCGCGAGCGAGGCCCCCGCACCGAGGACGCTCAGCACGATGATCACGACCATCGCGGGCTTGTTCTCGAACAGGTAGGACAGCAGGCGACCGAACGTGGCGCGGGGGCCGTCGGAGGTCTTCGGGCGTGCGAAGGGGAAGCTCATCGTGTTCCTAGTTTCTGCCGTACTTCTTGTGCACTGCCTGTCGGCTGACACCGAGCAGCGTCGCGATCTCCTGCCACGAGGCACCGGCGGTGCGGGCACGTCGCGCGGCGAGCTCTTCGGTCCGGTCGAGCTCACGGCGCAGTTCCCGCACGTTGGCGAGGGCGGAGAACGGGTCGTCCCCCGATGCTCCGGCCGCGAGGCTCGTGATGGTCGGTCGGTCCATGCCTGTCAACCTACATTGACGCACCGACATCCGTCAACCTGCGTTGACGGCGTCTCGCCGCGCTGCATCGGGTGCGCAGACGCCGGCGTCTTCGTTCGACGCCGCCACGCGCGCGAGACGCCGCCGAATCCGGCGGCGTCTCGACGGGCATGCGGCGTCCCGCTGACACGACGGCGTGTTGCGCGGGGAGCAAGGCGCGCGCACGACGAACGGGAGGCCCGGTGCCAGCTGGCACCCCTGCCTCGCAGGCTCGGTCGGCGCACCCCGCGCAACGCTTCGCGTCGCTGCTGAGCGGGGTGCGCCCGTCCGTCAGGTGGTCGCCGATCAGGCGTCGGCGATGTCCTTCGACTTCGTCTCGCGCACGAAGAGCAGCGCGACCAGCGTCACGACCGCCGCGATCGTCAGGTACAGGCCGACCAGGAAGATGTCGCCGTCCGGCTTCCAGAGCGCCAGCGCGATGGTCGGGGCGAGTGACGCACCGAGGATCGACGCGACGTTGTACGCGATGGCCGAGCCGGTGTACCGGACGTTCGTCGGGAACAGCTCGGGCAGCAGCGCACCCATCGGACCGAAGGTCAGCCCCATCAGCGAGAGCCCGACGATGAGGAACGTCACCACGGTGATCGGGCCGCTCGACGCCGCGAACCAGAACTGGAACGTCAGGCCGAACAGCGCGATGCCGATCGTGGTCGGGATGAGGGTCTTGCGGCGGCCGAACTTGTCGGCGAGCAGCCCCGCGATCGGCGTGAAGATGCCGAAGAACACGACGCCGATCATGAGCAGGGTCAGGAACTCGCCACGGGTGTACCCGAGGCCGACCTTCGGGACGAGCGCGCTCGCCTCGGAGCCGGTCGTGCCGTACGACAGGGTGAAGGTCGTCATGAAGTAGAAGAGCACGTACGTGGCGACCATGCCGAACGTGCCGACGAGGACGGCCCGCCACGAGGTGCGGAACACCCGACCGAGCGGGACCTTCGCGACCGTGCCAGATTCCTGCACGCCCCGGAACACCGGCGACTCGACGAGCTTGAAGCGCACGTAGAGGCCGATGATGACGAGCACGGCGGAGAGCAGGAACGGGATGCGCCAGCCCCACGCCTGGAAGTCGGCGTTCGGGGTGCCGTCGGCACCGGCGGGCATCGCCGCGTTGATCGCGATGAACAGGCCGTTCGCGAGCAGGAAGCCGATCGGGGCACCGAGCTGCGGCATCGATCCGAACACGCCGCGCTTGCCCTTCGGCGCGTTCTCGGTCGCGAGCAGGGCTGCACCGGACCACTCGCCGCCGAGCCCGACGCCCTGGGCGAAGCGCATCACGGCGAGCAGGACCGGGGCCCAGACGCCGATGGTGTCGAACGTCGGCAGGCAGCCGATCAGGAACGTGGCGGTGCCCATCACGAGCAGCGACGCGACGAGGGTGGTCTTGCGGCCGATCCGGTCACCGAAGTGCCCGAAGATGATCGACCCGACCGGCCGGGCGAAGAACGCCAGGGCGAAGGTGACGAAGGACGACAGCTGCGATGCCGTCGGGTCCTCGTTCGGGAAGAACAGCGTCGGGAAGACGAGCACCGCGGCGGTCGCGTAGACGTAGAAGTCGTAGAACTCGATCGACGTGCCGACGAGGCTCGCGATGACGACGCGGGAGCGCGGGTTGCCGGCGGGTGCCGGAGCGGGCGCCTGAGCACGAACGGGCGA